>CALCTU010000176.1 GCA_937907045.1 uncultured Alphaproteobacteria bacterium | reverse complement strand
GGTTAAATAAAAAAGATCGTAAGCCTCTTATTATCAGAGGTGCTAGGCAAGTTGGTAAAACATGGTTAGTGAGAGAGCTTGCAAAAAAGTGTAAAAAGCAAGTTATAGAAATTAATTTTGAGAAAAACCTAGGGTATAAGGATTTTTTTTCTAGCAATAATCCTTATGATATGATTTCTATCATTGAAGTTGCAATGAATGTTTCTATAGATCCATCAGACGCGATATTGTTTTTGGATGAGGTACAAGTTGTACCGGAAATTTTATCAAAGTTGCGTTGGTTCGCAGAGGAAATGCCTCACCTTCCAGTGATTGCTACAGGGTCACTGTTAGATTTTGTTCTCAATGACCACAAGTTCAGCATGCCAGTTGGCAGAATATCATATCTTTATTTAGAGCCATTTTCGTTTGAAGAATTTCTTGAGGTTACTGATAATGATAAATTATTAGATTACATACATGCGTACGAATTTGGTCAGAACGTACCTGATATTTTGCATCAACAATTACTAGACTTGCTTAAATACTATCGAGTCATTGGAGGTATGCCAGCAGTTTTAGGTAATTGGGTTGATAATCGCTCATTGTTAGAAGTAAATCAAATTCAGCATGATTTACTGACAACATATATAGAAGATTTTGCAAAATACCCAACGCGTATAATGAAAGATCTTCTAAATGATGTGATGAAAGCTGTACCAAATTTACTTGGTAAAAAATGTAAGTATAGCCTAATCAATGCGGATGTAAAATCGGATGCTCTAAAAAATGCTATCGATTTACTTGGTCAAGCACGGTTAGTGCATAAAATAATATTCACTGACGCAAACTCTGTACCGTTGGCAGCTCAAACGAACAATAGATATTTTAAGCTTATATTAAACGATATAGGGTTAGCTATGGCGTCAATGGGGGGTGTTGCTAGTGATAACATTATTCATACGCAATTATCCAATGAAGGTGGATTAAGTGAGCAGTTTGTTGGCCAGCAAATACGTACTCTTGATCCTTTTCATATAGATCCAAAGCTATTTTATTGGACAAATCCTAAGTACGGTTCAGAAGCAGAAGTAGATTATGTTATTCAATATCAACATCATATAGTACCAGTAGAGGTCAAGTCTGGTAGCAGTGGTCATTTACGTTCACTTCATAGTATGATGTCCAAAAAGAACCATCAAGTAGCGCTGAGATTTAATGCGGATGTTCCTTCGGTTACAAATATCCAAGAATATAACTACACCTTGGTATCGCTGCCACAATACATGGTAGGACAAACGTATCGGTTGCTAGAAAGTGTATTTTATGCGATTTGAGTATTTACAGAAATAAGTACTATGGCCAGGTGGCTTCAGGTGGCAAAGACATTAAAATAGCTTCTGTGTTACCGTCAGTCATCAAGCCAAATTTTGTGCCACGATCATACAATAGATTAAATTCTGCATAACGGCCACGTTTGGCAAGTTGGTGATTACGTTGATCTTGACTCCATGGTTTGTGCATGTGCCGTTGAACAAGTTGAGGATATATATCAGCGAATGCCTTACCAACGTCTTGAGTAAATGCAAAATCATTTTCAAAATTACCGCTATTGAGCTGATCATAAAATATACCACCAACACCTCGTGGTTCTTTACGATGTGGTAGGTAGAAATAGTCGTCGCACCATTGTTTAAATTTTGGATAATATTCAGGATCATGTTCGTCGCATGCTGCCTGCAATGCGGCATGAAAATCTGCAGTGTCTTGATCATCTTCAAACATAGGAGTTAAGTCGGCACCACCTCCAAACCAATCTTTTGTGGTAGTGATATAACGTGTGTTCATATGTACTGCTGGTACGAGTGGCGAGCACATATGAGCTACCAATGATATTCCAGTTGCAAAGAAACGAGGGTCTTCTTCAGCTCCAGGAATCTGACTTGCAAATTCTTGACTGAATGTACCATGTACAGCTGAAAAATTAACACCAACTTTTTCAAACACGCGTCCGCGCATAACTGACATTTGGCCACCGCCACCACCCGGTCTTTCCCATTCAGTTCTTTCAAATTTACCGGCAGGTTTGTTACTTTCTTGTAATGCATCTTCTAATGCTTCAAATGAAGCACAAATGTTATCGCGTAATTGTATGAACCATGCACTTGCACGTTGCTGTTGGTCTGATATGGTCATAAGTAACTCCTTAACATGACAGGATAATCAAATGATGGGCGGATACTATAAGGGTAAAGCCAAAATGCAAGTAAAATCACACGGTTTTAACCTGATTGAAATGACAATAGTATTGGTGTTAATTGCACTGGTGAGTGCGGGGGTAATCACGGCTACTCATCTGGTTCATAACGCAGAACTTAAAAATGTCGTGGTGGAGTTGCAGACATATCAGTCAGCAATTGAAACATTCAAAGAAAAATACCGCCTATACCCTGGTGATTATGACCAGGCGTCGAGCTATTGGTCAGGAGTTAGTGATGGCGATGCAGACTGGATCATTGAAACGGATTTAGGGGAACGTATTTATGCATGGCAACATTTAGAAAAAGCGCAATTAATAACAGGTACCTATACTGGTTCGGATGCTGGTACACCCGATTTTGCTATTCATGTGAACGTACCTGGAAGTACCATTAAAAAAGGTCACTATTTTGTCGGTACGAACGCATCTGGTTCTGAGATTTTTGATCGTATTGGTACTTTCTTACAATTTGCTTCAAATAGTTCTGATACGGATCCTTATGGCCCTATTCTTGAATTAAAGGATGCTTATAATATTGACGCAAAATTAGATGATGGAGTTGCCAACACGGGTGATATGTTTGCTGTTGATGGAGAAGGAGTGACAGATGGTGATTGTTCTGATGATGGCGATGACTCAGGAGCTGATTTTGATTTATCAAAATCAGGGACGAATTGTCGGTTAGTATGGTGGCTATACTGATTGTGAATGAAGCCAAAGGGCAATGAAAGCTATACCATTTATTTGAAAAAGAAATGGTATAGCTTATTAAGCTTTCTAATCGCGCTGTACACAACATGCTACGCCCATGCCGCCGCCTACACAAAGTGTAGCAAGGCCTTTCTTGGCATCACGTGCTTGCATTTCATGAAGTAGCGTTACTAAGATTCTAGCACCACTAGCACCAATGGGGTGGCCAAGCGCAATGGCACCACCATTAACATTTACAATATCTGTATTCCACCCCATGCCTTGATTTACTGAAATGGCTTGTACAGCAAATGCTTCATTAGCTTCAACTAGATCAAGGTCTTCTACGTTCCACTTGGCTTTATCTAATGCCTTTTTAGATGCTGGAATAGGACCTGTTCCCATTATTTTTGGTTCCACGCCACAATTGGCATAAGAGGAAATAGTGGCCAGGATAGAGAGTCCCTTTTCGTCCGCGAGACTTTTTTTCATGAGCATTACAGCAGCGGCACCATCATTAAGACCTGACGCATTACCAGCTGTTACAGTGCCTTGGCGATCAAATGCAGGACGCAATTTACCCAAACTTTCAGTGGTTGTATCTGCACGTGGAAATTCATCTTTGTCTATGATGACTTCAGCCTTACGGCTTTTTACTGTTACTGGTACAATCTGGCTATCAAACGCTCCTGATTCGATTGCTTTTGCAGCTTTGGCTTGAGAGTGTGCCGCAAATTGGTCTTGCTGCTCGCGAGTGATGGAATGTTCATTGGCGATATTCTCAGCAGTCATACCCATATGATAATCATTAAATGCTTCCCAAAGTCCATCTTTGATCATACTGTCGACCATAGCACCATCGCCCATTTTAATTCCGGACCGTAGGTGCATGACATGCGGACTCATAGTCATGTTTTCCTGACCGCCAGCGATAATAATTTCTGCATCACCATTGGCGATACTTTGTGCAGCCAGCATAATGGCTTTGAGGCCTGAGCCGCATACTTGGTTCACTCCCCAAGCTGGTGTATCGATGCTAAGACCTGCAGCAAGGGCTGCTTGTCTGGCAGGATTTTGACCTTGGCCTGCTGTAAGAACTTGTCCTAGAATAACTTCTGATACTTCGTTTGGATCTATTGCAGTTTCTGTGAGAATTGCTTTTATTACATGTGCTCCTAGTTCGTGAGCTGGAACGTTGGCAAAGCTACCATTAAAATTAGCAATAGCAGTACGTTTAGCAGAAACAATTGCGATGGGGTCAGTCATGATTACTCTCAACAACTTTATAACTTTTGAATGAAATTTTGATAGTTATATTTATCAGTTTCCAAAAAATTAACTAGTTAATTTTGGAGAATTTTATGAAATAAACTAGTGAGCGAAACCTATGAAGAAAGCATTGTAGATGAAAAAATCGCTTATGTAACACAAATCACCGCACCACGGCCCTATCTTGCTCCAACTTTTGATCACCATAAAGATGTACATTCAAGAGCAAGCCAAAAGCGATCATCATGCTCATCATGATGGTGCCACCGTAAGATAATAATGGTAGTGGTGCACCCACTACCGGTATCATCCCCATAACCATTGCAATATTAACAAACACATGAAGAGAGAACACACTCGTTATGCCCATAGCAAGTAGTCGTCCAAAATGGTTGGCACTGTTAACAGATATTATTATGCCAAAAGCGATTATTATGCCATATAGAGCAATAACGCTAGCTCCACCCATGAAACCAAATTCTTCAGCTAGCATAGTAAAAATAAAGTCGGTTTGTTTTTCTGGCAGGAAGCTTAGTTGACTTTGTGTGCCCTCTAAGAATCCTTTGCCGGAGAATCCACCTGAACCAATAGCAATTTTAGATTGTAGAATATTGTAACCTGCACCAAGCTTGTCGCTTTCTGGGTTTAAGAAAGATAAAACACGTTGTTTTTGATAATCGTGCATGAAGTGCCAAATAAGCGGAAGTGATGCCAGACCTACACACCCAACAGCGACAAACTTCCACCATTTGACGCCTGCTACAAAAAACACTGCTGTTGCTGCCATAACTAAAATAAGAGCAGTACCAAGGTCTGGTTGAAGTAGAATTAAACATACTGGTGCTGCAACCATGAGAATTGGAAGTATAAGATGCACAACTCGGTGTACATTGACCATGCTTGTTGTATGAAAATACCTTGCAAGTGCAAACATAAGACAAATTTTCATGATTTCGGACGGCTGAACATTAATTGGTCCAAGACGAATCCAGCGTGTTGCACCCATGGCTTTAACGCCCAAAGGTCCAACTAGTACCAAAAATAACATGACTAATGCTAAGCCATAAATAACATAGGAGTATTTTAACCATATCCGAATATCAATGAGCGCGATCGCAATCATCACAGGAAACAAGACAGCAAATCGGATCATTTGTTTAGATGCCCATGGATCCATATTGCCTTCTGCTGCTGAATAAAGCATGGCAAAACCAATGCACAACATAATAGTCATTAGACCAACCAGCGACCAGTTAAGGCTAAAGAACTTATTTACCAATGTACGCTGCTGTGCCATTTTTTATATACCCAATGTTTGTGCTTTATGTAGCAGATCGCGTCCTACTGGAGCTGCTGCTTTAGAGCCACTTTTACCATGCTCTACGACTACCGATACTGCAAAGCGTGGATCATGCACAGGAGCAAAACCAACAAATAATGCGTGATTGTCAAGTTTTTTGCGTTCTTGAGGCGTTAGCTTAGCGAGTTCTTCGTCAGATAGTTCTTTAGAGATAACTTGAGATGTTCCAGTTTTGCCTGCCATTTGGAATTGCCATTTTGAGATACGTGATCCGTAGGCGGTGCCTCCAGGGACATTAATGACCCTTCGCATGCCTTCACGTACAATGTCCAGATGTTCTGAATCAATATCTAAAAATTGATCAACTGTTACCGGGCCCACAGGGCCAGCTTGAGGAGTATAATGTAAATGTGGTACTACTAGGCGTCCGGTGGAGATACGAGACACCATTACCGCTAATTGTAATGGTGTGACCAGCATATCGCCCTGTCCAATACCTACATTGAGTGTATCACCGGCTTGCCATGATTGATTAAAGCGTTCTTTTTTCCATTTCTTTCCTGGGACAAGGCCACTTTTTTGTTCGGCGATGCCAATATCAAATCGTTGACCAAGACCTAGTTTTTTTGCCATTTCTTGAATGTTGTCGATGCCAATACGTTTTGCAATGGTGTAAAAATAAGCGTTACAAGAATGCATAATTGCATTCTCCATATTCATATGGCCGTGCCCTTGCTTTTTCCAACAATGGAACCTGCGTCTACCAAGGGTGACATAACCTGGGCAGTAAATGGTTTTAGTTGGGTCAACTTCATCTTTGAGTGCTGCCAATGCTACCGACATTTTAAATGTTGATCCAGGAGGGTATTGATTGGATAATGCTTTGTTGATTAGTGGATGTTCATGGTGATCAACCAGTTTCCTCCATTGTTCTGATGACAGTCCGTAGGTAAATTGGTTTGGATCAAATCCAGGTGTTGAAGCGATTGCTAGTATGTTTCCAGACATGACGTCCATAACAACAGCACTGCCACTTGTTTGACTGAGGCGTTCACTAGTATAGGTTTGAAGGCGTTTATCAAGGGTTAAATAAAGATCATCTCCAGGTTTACTTTCATCGCGGGATAATTCACTAACGGCCAAACCATAAGCGTTTACTTCCATACGTTTGACACCTGCCTTACCGCGTAACAGGCCATCGAATGATTCTTCAATACCACTGATACCTACTTTAAAATCAGGGTGATTAAGTAAAGGATTTCGCTTGATTTCAGATTCTGATACTGGGCCAAGATAACCAATAACATGGGGGGATTGCTCACCCATTGGAAAGTAACGAATACGGCCAACATCAATAGACATTCCAGGAAGATCTGGCATGTTTACTTCTACCCTTGATACTTGGCGCCAAGTGAGGTGCTCATAAAGCATAAGGGGTCTGCGTGAATTATGCTTACGAATTTTCTTCCATAAGGCAAAGGTTTCTTCTTTAGAAAGTTCAAGAAGTCTTGCCAGTAATGGTATAACCTTACCTAAATCAATTTTGACTTGTGGGTCATATAAGACGCGGTAATAGTTGCGATTAATGGCTAATGGCCTACCATCTTTATCTAAAATTTTTCCTCTTAAGGGAGTCAGTAATGATAGTCGAATACGATTACTATCTGAGAAGGTTTTGTACTGACTTTCTTTTACAATTTGTAAGTAATACAAACGTGCAGTAAGAGCACCTAATAGTCCAGCTTTGATGCCTCCTAATATAAGAGCACGGCGAGTAAAAAGTTGTTTTTTTATTTTGCGGCTGAACATCTATTCTGTTACCCCTCATAGGTTGGTTGAGGTAGCATTCGCTGTACTGACATGCAAAGGTGATGTATGAGCGGGTAAGCTAGAATGGTTGTTATTAGCTGTATGAATGCTAGGTCAATTGCCATTAGACGTTCATATGAAAATGAAATGAGCAGCCATTGTATAGTAAAAATCACGACAGCCCAAAGGCTAAATCTAAGCCATATTCCTGAAAATGTGTGACGCAAAAAACGTTCACGATAATTGAGTAGGCTTGCTGCCATGGCAATGTAGATCAACGAATGTATACCAAGAGGCAGTCCAATAATGGCATCATGAAAAATACCAAGTATCAGCAAGAACCAGTAATTTAATGTAAACGGTCTAAAGATCGTCCAATAATAGACCACAATAATTCCTATTTCGGGTGTAAATAGTCCAGAAGAAGCGGTTCTAAGTGGCAAAGAGGCGCCAATGATCAATATAGTGGCAACAACATGAGGATACAAGCTGCGCATGCCTATCATGACTGATCCTCCATCAGTACGCTAACATGTTCCAATTCGTGCCATGCAACATAAGGTTTTACAAAATATCCTCCGTCAGGATGAACTGTCACTACGCCAATGGGCAGATTTGGTGGAAACAGATTGCCATCTCCAGTTGTAACGATTTCTTCATTTTCGATTAATTTAGCATCTTTGGATAGATACAGCAATTGAGGGTCGTGTTGGTTCTTTCCAGCCATAATGGCTCGGTGGCGTGAAAGAGCTGTGATTACAGGGATTTTTGAATGAATATCGGTTAGCAACAATACTCTTGCACTTCTGGAGCCAACCTCAGTTACACGACCAATTAGGCCTTTGGAGGCCATGACAGCTTGGCCTTTGAGGATGTCACCATTGGTGCCCTTGTCAACCAAAATTGAACGTATATAAGGACCGCTTGCATCACCTACAATGGTTGTACTGATATGTCTATAGCGCATAGGCTCAACCATTGAAAGCAACGAGCGCAAGCGTTCGTTTTCTACTTTTACTTGCGATAATACCGCTAATTGCTGTGATAATTCCTGGTTCTGATTTTTCAGTAATTTATTTTCAGAATGAACAAAGAAGTATGTATCGACGGTATCACCCAGGCTAGATACAGCATTAATCGGAGCTACTAAAAATGAGGTAATAGACGCATAGGTGTCCGCGACATAGAGCTTTACTTGACGGGTAAACGGGCTATCAATTTTACTTACAAATAATGCTAGGAGTGCCAGCATGAGACACAGAGCTAGCGAGAAACGCAAGATAAAAGCCTTTAGTGGCCTGGACAGGTATAATATAAAACTTGTCTTACTTGGTAGCGCACTAGCACCTCTGGACATAGGTATCTCCACCCCTTACACATGGTCATTTGATGATCTATTCTTGCTTGAACAAAATATGATTGTGTTTCAAGAAACGCATTTGTTCAAGTGCTTTACCGGTGCCAAGTACAACACATGACAGTGCATCATCTGCTACAAATACTGGCAGTCCAGTAGCTTCGCGTAATACATTATCTAAGTTGTTAAGTAGAGCGCCACCACCAGACATTACAATACCTTTATCAACAATATCAGAAGATAACTCAGGCGGAGTGCATTCAAGGGCGATTTTAACAGCCTCAACAATTTGACTTACAGGTTCAGTAAGGCTTTCTGCAATCTGATTTTCAGTTAGCACTATTTCCTTAGGAACACCATTTACTAAATCACGTCCTTTAATTTCCATCACTTTACCTTCACCTTCTTCTGGAGGAGCAGCAGAGCCAATGGTCTTTTTGATTTTCTCAGCGGTGGATTCACCAATAAGCAGGTTATGACAACGGCGAATATATGAAATAATGGCCTCATCCATCATATCGCCACCGACACGCACTGAACGTGAGTAGACAATACCACCCAAAGATAACACCGCAACTTCAGTGGTACCACCACCAATATCAACAATCATTGAACCTGTAGGCTCAGTCACGGGAAGATCAGCACCAATGGCAGCTGCCATGGGCTCTTCAATCAAAAATACATCTCTTGCGCCAGCACTTTCTGCTGCATCTTGAATGGCGCGGCGTTCTACAGGAGTAGAGCCAGAAGGAACGCAAATAATAATCACCGGACCAGTAAGCCATTTGCGGTTATGTACTGTGCGGATGAAATGTTTGAGCATTTCTTCAGCGCCTTTGAAGTCTGCGATCACACCGTCTTTAAGTGGACGAATGGCTTCAATTTCTGCCGGTGTACGACCAAGCATCATTTTGGCTTCATTACCAAATGCATAAGGTACGGATCCACCTTTTTCTTTTAAAAGTGCTACTACAGAAGGTTCATTCAGTACAATGCCACGTCCACTTACATACACCAGCGTATTTGCGGTGCCCAAGTCAATAGCCATGTCACATGAAAGCGAACCGAAGAATTTTGATAATACTGAGGCCATAATGTGTTGCTCTATTATTTGTTTGTTGCGCCAAGAGTTAACAATCTGTTTACTGCATTTAAATATGCCTTTGCAGAAGCGACCAACGTATCTGTATCACACCCATGACCTGTTACAACTTTGTCTTCTTTTTCAAGACGCACTGTAACTTCGGCCTGTGCATCGGTACCACCAGTAACTGCATGCACCTGGTAAAGTTTCAAGTGACCACCATGGGGAACAATTTGTTTAATTGCACTAAACAGGGCGTCCACCGGGCCGGTACCAGATGCGGTTGCTTGTTGCTCTTGGCCATCAATTTGAAGTGTTAAGTTCACTTCTGGATCACCTTCAGAGCCACATACTACCTTCAAAGATACAAATTTATTGACCTGCTTCTCAGTCATAGCACTATTGTCAATAAGTGCAATAATATCTTCATCATAAAGATGTTTCTTTTTATCAGCAAGTGCCTTAAAACGCACAAATGCGTCTTCAAAAGCATTATCTCCAAGTTCTAATCCTAACTCTTCAAGCTTGTTTTTGAATGCATGTCGACCCGATAATTTGCCAAGGACAAGCTCTGATGCGTGAAGTCCTACTGAATCTGGAGTCATAATTTCGTAGGTGCCTTTGTGTTTTAACATACCATCTTGGTGGATGCCTGATTCATGAGCAAAAGCATTCGCACCTACAATAGCTTTATTATTTTGAACGGCAAATCCAGTGACGGTTGATACTAGCTTAGACAAGCGTGTAATATGTGTGGTGTCGATACCAGTTTCATAAGGTAAGATATCGTTTCGAGTACGCAATGCCATGACGACTTCTTCCATGGCGGCATTACCAGCACGTTCTCCAAGGCCATTAATAGTACACTCTACCTGCCTTGCGCCTGCATCAACGGCAGATAAAGAATTTGCGACTGCCAATCCAAGGTCATTATGACAATGCACCGAAAAAATAGCTTTATCGCTATTGGGTACATGTTCTTTGACCAATTGTATAAGTCTAGCATATTCACTTGGTATGGTGTATCCTACCGTGTCAGGTAAGTTAATGGTACGGGCACCGGCATTAATAGCAGCTTCTACACAAGCATATAAAAAATCGTGGTCAGTGCGAGTGGCATCTTCTGCAGACCATTCTACGTCATCGCATAAATTTCTAGCAAAGGATACGCTTTCCGTTACTTTTTCAAGTACTGCCTCAGGCTCCATATTAAGTTTGTGTTTCATATGAAGTGGGCTAGTGGAAATAAACGTATGAATACGTTGTTTAGGAGCAGCTTTTATGGCATCTGCTGCGGCTTGAATGTCAGCTTTGATTGCCCTTGCTAGTGAACATACCGTAGCTTTCTTAACTTTTTTCGCAATGTTGCTAATGGCATTAAAGTCGCCATCGGAAGCGCGTGCAAAACCAGCTTCTATTACATCAACTCCCATTTGGTCAAGTGCTTGAGCAATCATCACTTTTTCTTCGGGGGTCATGGTTGCGCCAGGCGATTGTTCGCCATCACGCAATGTAGTATCAAAGATAATGATTCTATTGTTGTTATTGTCTGTCATTATTTATTACCGTCTTTTATCATCAAAAAAAACCCTGCAACACATGTGCAGGGTTTTTTAAATGTTTATAACCAAACACATATGTAAAAAATTACGCAGCCTCATCAACCAGTTTGTTTTTGGCAATCCAAGGCATCATGGCTCTCAGTCGTCCGCCAACTTCTTCGAGTTGGTGCTGAGCACCTGCTTTGCGCCATGATTTAAGTTTTGGTGCGCCGTCTTTACTGTCTTGGATAAATTCTTTGGTAAATTCACCAGATTGTATGCGCTCTAATACGCCTTTCATACGAGCTTTAGTGTCTGCATCAATAATACGTGGACCAGTTAAGTAGTCGCCATATTCTGCCGTATTAGAAATAGAATAGCGCATATTAGCCATGCCGCCTTCATAGATAAGGTCAACAATAAGCTTCATTTCATGTAAGCATTCAAAGTATGCCATTTCTGGAGCATATCCAGCTTCAACTAATGTTTCAAAACCAGCTTGCATTAAGGCAGTTACGCCTCCACATAATACAGCTTGCTCACCAAATAGGTCAGTTTCACATTCTTCTTTGAATGTAGTTTCGATGATACCTGAGCGGCCACCACCAACACCACTTGCCCATGCAAGTGCAATCTCTTTTGCGTTGCCTGAAGCGTCTTGTGCAATAGCAATAAGACATGGAACGCCGCCGCCTTTTTGGTATTCACCACGAACAGTATGGCCAGGTCCTTTAGGAGCAATCATAATCACATCCATATCATCACGAGGGGTGATAAGGTCAAAGTGGATGTTCAAGCCGTGTGCAAATGCCAATGCAGCACCTTGTTTGATATTAGGCTCAATGTCTTTATATAAATCTGCTTGGAATTCATCGGGCGCCAAAATCATGATAACATCAGCATCTTTTACAGCATCTTTTGGCTCTTTTACGTCAAAACCAGCTTTCTCAGCAGCAGGGATTTTATTGGAGCCGGCACGCAGGCCAATAGTAATGTTTTCTACGCCACTATCTTTGAGGTTTTGAGCGTGTGCATGCCCTTGGCTACCATAGCCAATTACCACTATTTTTTTGTCTTTGATAACGTTTAAATCTGTATCTGAATCGTAATATACTGTTAATGGCATGACCTAAAACTCCATAATTAATTATTCGGGGCATTGTTTATAAGTGTTTTTTTGGCAAATAGCAACGAAAAACACATTAACTAGATAGATAGGCATTTTGGTGTTGTGCCAAAATTAGTGACGATGAATTGGATATTTACTAAGACTAGAATGCTTCGGATCCTCTGGCCATCCCAGTAATACCCGTGCGAGACATTTCAATAATACCATAAGGTGCAAGTACATCTGCAAATTCATTAAGCTTGCTTGGTATATCGGTAAGTTGAAAGATAAAACTTTTATCCGTGCTATCTACCTGTAGCGCCTCATATTGATCGGCAAGGTGGATGATTTCTTGTCTGTTATCGCCTTTTGCGGATACTTTGATGAGTATTAGGCCTCTTTCAACGTGCGGTCCTTCGGTAGTGAGGTCGCGAACTTTCCTCACAGGTATCAGGCGTTGTAAAAGTGCCATGATATGCTCTATCACATGTAACGGAGCTGAGGTGGTGATGGTAATACGAGAGATATGGTTGATAGGGTCTATTTCAGCAACGGTTAGGCTGTGTATATTGTAGCCACGTGATGAAAATAGTCCAACCACACGTCCCAATGCTCCAGCCTCATTGTCTAAGACCAAGCTTAAAACATGACGTTGGCTTTGTGTGTCTTCTTTATTTACGACTTTATCTTTTTTTTCTGTGGTAGCGGTCATGGATTTATACCTGAATTCTGGCTTTTTGTGTGTCGACTTCAATTTTATCCTCCGGACCAAACTCCATCTCATGGTGAGCTGCTCCTGCAGGAATCATAGGATAAACATTTTCTTTGGGATCAACAATCATGTCAACTACAACCGGTCCTTTGGTCGATAACATTTTTTCTAGTGTGCTATCAACGTCACCTGCGTGTTCACAACGAAGTCCTGTGATGCCATAAGCTTCGGCTAATTTGACAAAGTCAGGTAGTGCATCCATGTAGCTTTCGGAGTGGCGGTCGCCAAAAAATAATTCTTGCCACTGACGTACCATACCCATGTAATGGTTGTTAAGAATAAGTAGCTTTACAGGCAAGCGATACTGTACTGCCGTGGATAATTCTTGAATATTCATCATCACTGAAGCTTCGCCCGAAACACACACGACAGATGATTTTGGGTGTGCAATTTGAACGCCAATAGCAGAGGGTAGGCCATAACCCATAGTTCCTAACCCCCCAGAAGTCATCCAGCGGTTTGGCTTGTCAAAGTCAATAAATTGAGCCGACCACATTTGGTGCTGACCAACGTCCGTTGTTACATAAGCATCTTTGTTTAAGATGAGCTGATTTAATCTATCAAGTACATATTGTGGCTTGGCAATAGCTTTTTTGGCCTTTGGTTGATTATAGGAAAAACTTGGCTTAGCGCGCCAATCGGATATCTCTTTCCACCAAGGTGCCAATGCTTTTTTATCAACTTTGTGATTGCCTTTTTTCCAGGCAGTAATCATTTGCTCCAATACAGAAGCGCAATCGCCAATAACAGGGACGTCCACAAGTACATTTTTATTGATAGAGGAGGGGTCGATATCAACATGAATTTTTTTAGAGTCCGGCGAGAAGGCGTCTAGTCTGCCAGTGATGCGGTCGTCAAAGCGAGCGCCAATGTTAATCATTACATCGCATTTGGCCATACACATATTGGCTTCTCGCGAGCCATGCATACCAAGCATTCCTAAAAATTGCTGATCAGTTGTTGGATAGCCTCCTAATCCCATTAGCGTGCTAGTGACTGGGAAGCCTAACATCTGAGCAAATTCAGTTAAAAGTTTGGCTGCTTTTGGGCCAGAATTAATCACCCCACCCCCGGTGTAAAACACAGGGCGTTTGGCGTTGGCAATTAATGCGATAGCATCATCAATAGATTGCTGTTCAGCTTTTAACTGTACTGAGTATGAATCGCGTGTAACATTTTTTAGGCCTTGATATTCAGTCATCTGAATTTGAATATCCTTTGGAATATCAATAACCACTGGGCCAGGCCTTCCTGTGGTTGCAACATGAATGGCTTCTTTGATGGTGCGTTCTAAATCATTAATGTCTTTAACTAGGTAATTATGTTTTGAGCATGGGCGTGTAATTCCTACCGTGTCAGCTTCTTGGAATGCATCAGAACCAATCATTACAGAAGGTACTTGGCCAGTAATGCAAATAAGGGGGATGCTATCTAAATACGCATCAGCAAGGCCAGTTACGGTGTTGGTTGCTCCCGGACCTGATGTTACAAGGACCGCGCCAATTTTTCCTGTGGAGCGTGCATATCCCTCTGCGGCATGGGCAGCACCTTGTTCGTGGCGTACTAATATGTGGCGCAAATGGTTTTGTTTGAAAATTTCGTCATAAAGTGGCAACACTGCGCCACCAGGATAACCAAATATGGTGTCTACCCCACAATCTACCAACGACTTAATAATGATCGATGAACCGTTAATGCTCATGGCACTGCTTTCGTATTTTTAAGATAATTAATATAAAAAGGCGAGATATATTAGTTTTCAAGCCCTTGAATGTCAATAAAAAGTCCATGAAGTATACTATGTTTCTATAGCACAGCTTATATCGGTTTGATAAAAATCCTCACCTTTAAACAGTAAGGGTAAATTTTTATCTTCAGCAGGTGCATAAGAAAATGGAGTCTTTGTAATTTTAAAGACCCAAACTGACAATATGCTTGAGCCGCAATAAAGGAAGTTTCTCCCTTGGTTTCATTCACGATCAGTATAATTTTAGTATAAAAAGCATGGCTAATTTGTAAAGTTATATCCAAAAGCCATTCGTTCCTTGCATCTTAGTGTGTAGTTTAGTTAAATATAAATATATTAATTAAATGTGCGTGGATATGGAGCAAAACAAAGCATTAAGGCTAAAATATCTGAGTGTTTTTTCGTACTTTATGGCTGGGTCATGTTTAGCACCATGGGTTGTTTTTGGAGCTACAGGCAATAAAGATTATGGCTGGATAACATTTGGGGTAAGTTTTGTTCCCCCTATAGCAGTAGGCCTGTATAAATGTCTACGATCGTGCCATGCTTCTCCACCTAGTAAGGATTCTCAGTCAGCCTCTGAGACAACCGCATTAGTGGGTGTGACAATTGGTGAAGCTAGGGAAGATAATGGGCTTGACAATGGTCCTAAAAGAGTTTAAATAGCTTCCCCTGCTGCAATAATTGCAGTTACCATATGTTATTAATGATTATACACGATCTGAAAGCCAAGGATAGGAACCATGAAAGTACTTAGCTCTCTAAAATCTGCAAAAAAACGTGACAAACACTGCCGCGTTATTCGTCGTAAAGGTCGTGTGTATGTGATCAAT
Source organism: uncultured Alphaproteobacteria bacterium (assembly GCA_937907045.1). Lineage (GTDB taxonomy): Bacteria > Pseudomonadota > Alphaproteobacteria > Rickettsiales > UBA6187 > CALCTU01. Next base: position 11,872 of record CALCTU010000176.1, on the reverse strand, counting down.
AAAAAGAATCCTCGCTTTAAGGCCCGTCAAGGCTAGTTTCTAAGCACGCATATTACCTGCTTTAATTTATATGTATTTGTCAAAACGCAAAGGGTTTTTCTTTGTGTTTTTTGGCGCTGTGTGTAGTTCAAGGTAAAATACTCTATGCGGCAGATTTTATAGTGCCATTTTTACAAGTGAACTTACGAAAATAGTACTAAGGGGTGGTTTTTTGCCGTGCTGCTCTAACTTGCCTTTCGATGCATTCAATCATTAATCCAGCAATATCTTTTCCGGTAATGTCTTCTATGCCTTCAAGGCCAGGAGATGAGTTTATTTCAAGTACTTTGGGGCCGTCTTTTGAGCGGATGATATCCACGCCAGCCACTTTTAAGCCCATTGCTTTGGCTGCCCGAATTGCAATTTTTCGTTCTTCAGCAGTAATTTTTACCGTACTTGCCCTACCACCTAAATGAAGATTGGCTCTAAATTCACCAGCAGCAGCCTCTCTTTGTATGGAACCTACTACCTTGTTATCGATTACAAAACACCGAATGTCTTTGCCTTGTGCCTCTTTAATAAATTCCTGAACCAGAATGTTCGCATGCAGACTCTTGAAAGCATTGATAACACTTTCTGCTGCTTTTTCTGTTTCTGCAAGTACTACGCCTCTTCCTTGAGTGCCTTCAAGTAGTTTTATAATTAATGGAGCGCCACCAACCATTTTAATAATATCTAAAGTATCTACAGGAGAGTTGGCAAAGCCAGTGGTAGGCATTGGCACCTTTTTATTGGATAATAATTGAAGTGAGCGTAATTTATCTCTGGAGCGTGAAATAGATACTGAATCATTTAGGCAATACGCACCTGTGGATTGAAATTGACGAGCAACTGAGCATCCGTAAAAGGTAACGGATGGTTTAATTCGCGGAATAACAGCATCAATACCTTCTAATAGCTCGCCGCCGCGATAATAAACAGCAGGTTCTGAAGCACTAATATTCATGTAACATTGACTAATATTGACAAAACGCATTTCATGACCGCGTTCTTCTCCAGCTTCAATTAACCGTTTGTTTGAGTAAAGTTCTCGGTTACTAGCAAGTAAAACGATCTTGAGACCTTCTTTTTTTGGTTGAACTTTTTTATAGTGTTTTTGAACATCACTAACCTTTAATGCTCCAAGGCAAAGCGATGCTTCAGGGTCAATTAGGACTCGCTCTTTCATAGCTTCGCGTCCAATAAGCATGCGGTAGCCCATTGAATCTCGGTTGGTAAGGGTGACTTCTACTTCCCAAGTTTGATTACCAAGAGTGATAGGTGTCTTGATAACATGACGCTTTTCTTTTTCGCCACTAGAGCTCTTTACATTCCTTTGGTCGACAACCAGCCCTCTACAGCTTTGGATAATTTTACGATTATCTTGGATAGGGTGAATATCAAAATGGACATATTTTTGGCCATTTTCTTCAAAAGGATGAATGTTAAAAGCGTGAAGTGAAGATGTCTTCGCTCCAGAGTCAATTCTGGCCTTGATAGCAGGGAGGTCAAGTTCTGGTAATGCACACCACTCTTCTTTACCAATAATGATTTTGTTTTTCATGTTACTCTCTTTGTCAATAGTCATAATTGCATGTCAATTGCTTCTTCAAATAGATCTACTTGTTCTTCAACTGCAACTGAATCCTCGAACGTTGCAATATGAAAAACGGCATCTCCGGCATTAAGTAAAGGTAACCGCGATTCTCCAATAATAATGCCTGTGGCTGATGCGCAAATATCAACCTTATTCTGCCCAAAAGGGTCAGAAATTACACCTAAAATCTGACCTTCTTCAACTCTGTCACCTGCATGTTTTAATGCACGTAAGCTACCACTGCTTGGAGCTCTTACCCAATAGCTGGAACGGGCGATAAATACTTCTTTGGCTATTTTGCTGGAGGTTGTTTTTGATTTTTTTGATTCAATCATATCAATGGCATGCATGACAGAAAGCACGCCATGTAAGCCTGTACGTATGACGTTTTCATTGTGCCGTAAATATTCTCCACCTTCGTAAAGAAGAATGGGGATGTTTTTCTTTCGTGCGGCTTCACGTAATGATCCGTCACGAATGGTAGAATTGATCATCACTGGAACATTAAAAGAATGGGCAAGTCGGTTAGTTTCTTCATCATCAAGGCAGGCACGAATTTGAGGTAAATTATAACGATGGTTAGCGCCTGTGTGTAAATCAATTCCATGAGTTGATTTATCAACAATTTCTTTCATAAAAATATGGGCTATCTTGGCAGCTAATGACCCATTTGGTGTGCCTGGGAAATGGCGATTTAAATCACGGCGGTCAGGTAAATAACGTGACCGATGAATATAGCCATACACATTAACAATTGGTACTGCAATAAGCGTTCCTTTGATGCGTTTAAGGGCCGCATGACCAAGTAGTCGTTTAATTATTTCGACGCCATTAATTTCATCGCCGTGAATAGCAGCGCAGATAAATAATACAGGGCCATCTTTTTTACCCCGGATAACCTCAACAGGAATATTCATCTCGGTGTGATCGTATAATTTTGCAACATCAAGATTAATTTTCTTTCGCTGCCCTTTTTCGACGGTTTGTCCACCAATAGTGAGTATCTTCATGTTAAACCTATCAAAACCATTTTAATTTTTTAAATATAACTACCTGAGCAACTACTAAAAATATAAGAATGCTGCTAAATAGGTAGAAAGCATTTGGGTCATCGGTTCCTGGGATGCCACCCACATTAATGCCAAGTAGTCCGGTTAAAAAACCCAGTGGCAAAAAGATGGCTGCAATGACCGACAATACATACATATTTTTATTAAGTCTGTCTGCTAAAATATTGGCAAGTTCATCCTTCACAATTTGGGCTCTTTCTCGAATTGCGTCCAGGTCTTCAACATAACGAGTAATGCGATTATGACTTTCGTATAAAGAGCGTTTATGAGTTTCATTTAGCCATGAAACATCTAGCATACGCAATTGTCCAATTGCATCTTTTTGAGGAGCCATGTAGCGTCTAAACATGATGGCTTTTTTGCGAATATTAATGATTGTTTCGCGTAAATTAGTGTCAGCATTTTCAAGAATTTTTTCTTCAATATTGTCGGTTGATTCATCTAATGTAGTGAGAACTGGCTCCATGCGTTCAAATAAACGTGCCACTAGCATACATGCAAAGTCGCCAGCATTTTTTGGTGCTTTGCTCGATTTAATTTTTTCCTCAATATCCAAAATGGCTCTAAGTTTACGTCTTCGTACACTAATAATACGGTTTTCATCGATCCATAGTCGAATTGATACCATGTCTTCAGGATCTGCATTTTCATTTAAATTGACACCCCTTAGAATCAATAATACTCCGTCATTTAATTGCGTCATTCTGGGACGTGTTTCATCAGCAAGTAATGCTTCAGTAATAAAGGTATCAAGATAGGAAACTTCTTCTTCAAGCCATTTTCTGGTATCTGGATGGTCTGCATCCAGGTGTACCCATGCTAGATTATGGCTTTTTATTTCTTTGCTTATGGCCTCACCAGTTAGCTGGCGGCCATGCCCTTTGCCGTCAAAGCCATAGGCTAATAAAATATGCGTGCTCATTTAATATTCTCCAAACCTTTGACATGCACATCTCGTTGCGGAAATGGTATTTCGATACCATTTTCTTTAAATTTCTTCCAGATAGAAAATAACACATCGCTTCGTGGGCGTTTGCGGCCGCCAATAATATCATCAACCCAAAAATAAAGCGTGAAGTTTACGGAACTGTCTGCAAAATCAACCAAGTAACATTCCGCTTGAGGGTCCAGGCTGCACCTTGGATGCTCTTTAGCCGCTTCTAGAATAAGTTCATAGACTTTATCCAAATCAGATCCGTATGAAACGCCTATGTTAATATCGACTCTTCCTTTGGTATTAGTGTATGTCCAATTGGTAACACGGTTTGTAATAAAATCTTCATTTGGTACCATGATGTCACGGCTCTCAAATGTTTCGATTAACGTGTATCGTGCGCCAGTATTTCTAACAAACCCAACGGTGCCATCAGATAGTTCTACTAAGTCGTCTTCTTCAACTGATTTTTCAAGTAGTAAAATAAGGCCGCTAATAAAATTAGAAGTAATTTTTTGCAAGCCAAATCCGATTCCAATGCCAATAGCTCCACCTACGACCGCAAATGCGGTAAGGTCAATGCCTAGTATGTCCAGGCCAATTAAGAACATTAAAAAGTAAACACTGATCTGGAACCCTTTGATAAGAAGCGCTCGATTGCTGGCTTTTATTTTTTTAAGTCTACATAGTCTTTTTTCACCTGAAGAGGTTAGCACGCTTGCAAACCAAAAAAGAATGATAAATGCAAAGAGGCCTTTAAGTAACTTATAGGCAGAAAGTTCAAGACTCCCGAGTTTAAATGTCATGGTTTCAGAGTTTAACACCTGTTTGACCGGTTCAAGGTAACCAAGTGCACCCAGTGCCAAGATGCTTGATACTAACAATGCTATGACAATTTTGGAGAGCAGTGTTTCAGGCTTAAATAACAAAAATAAAAGATTTTTCATCATAAATTTTCTTCAAGTAATTGGTCGAGTTTGCCTTCTTGTTCGAGTGCATAAAGGTCGTCTGAGCCACCAACATGTGTATCTCCAACGAAAATTTGAGGTACCGTTCGTTTACCGCCAGCTTTTTGGATCATTTCATCGCGTATAGAAGGGTCTGAAGCATCAATTTCTTTGAAATCAACGCCCTTATTGGTTAATAGCATTTTAGCACGAACACAGTATGGACATACATTAGTGGTGTAAATAACAACGTTACTCATAAGTAACTCCTTACAATTTCTATAATAATGTGGTTATATTTACAGGATTTTACCATCAATTCACAGCATAACCACGTTTTAATATATATACAATGACCAAACGTTTTACTATAGCATCCGATTTTTCTCCAGCAGGTGATCAACCTAAAGCGATTGATGCACTAGCTTTGGGTGTTAATAATGGTGAAGCCAATCAAGTGTTGCTTGGGGTTACCGGTTCAGGAAAGACGTTCACAATGGCGCATGTTATTGAGCGCACACAGCGTCCTGCTATTATTATGGCACATAATAAAACCTTAGCAGCGCAGTTATATAATGAAATGAAAGCCTTTTTTCCAAGCAATGCTGTTGAGTATTTTGTTTCCTATTATGATTATTATCAGCCGGAAGCCTATATTCCTAAAAAAGATGCCTATATTGAGAAAGATTCATCTATTAATGAACAAATCGATTTATTACGGCATTCGGCAACCCGATCCTTATTGGAAAGGCCTGATGTTATTGTGGTAGCATCGGTGTCATGTATATACGGTTTAGGTTCCCCAGAATGGTATGTAGGTATGACAGTGAAACTTGAAAAGGGCCAAGAGATTAGTCCTACAAAAGTGATTAATCATTTGGTTGAATTGTCATACGAACGAAATGATATTCAATTCTCACGTGGCTGTTTCCGAGTTCGTGGTGATATTATTGATGTGTTTCCGACTCACTATGAAGATTGTGCATGGCGGTTATCATTTTTTGGTGACGAACTAGAAGAAATATATGAGTTTGATCCACTAACCGGACAAAAACGGGGAAACTTAGACCAGGCTACTATCTTCCCAAGTAACCATTATGTTACTCCCAGGCCTACCTTATTAAAGGCGGTTGATGAAATAAAAGAAGAATTAAAAGACCGGATTAGTTTTTTTGAAAAAGTTGGAAAACACATTGAAGCGCATAGAATAGAGCAGCGTACAATGTTTGATCTGGAGATGATTCAGCAAACTGGGTCTTGCAAAGGTATTGAAAATTACTCACGATTCTTGTCTGGTACTCCGGCAGGCAAGCCGCCACCAACATTATTTCAATATTTACCAGATAATGCTCTGCTTTTTATTGACGAAAGCCATGTTACCACACCTCAAATAGGTGCGATGTATAAAGGTGATAAAGCTCGTAAAGATACGCTAGTTGAGTATGGTTTTAGATTGCCATCAGCCAGGGATAATAGGCCTTTGAAGTTTGAAGAATGGGACAATATGCGTCCACAAACGGTTTTTGTATCTGCAACTCCCGGTCAGTTTGAGTTAGATTTAACCCACGGTGTGTTTGTCGAGCAAGTGATTCGTCCTACAGGATTGATTGATCCAGAGTGTATCGTGAGGCCTGCTTCAAGCCAAGTGGATGATTTATTGGGAGAATGCAAAAAAATAATTGCGAAAGGTCAGCGCATTTTAGTGACAACGTTAACAAAGAAAATGGCTGAAAATTTGACAGATTATATGCAAGAGCTCAATATTAAAGTTGCCTATTTGCATTCAGACATTCATACGTTGGAGCGTATTGAAATTTTGCAAGATTTGCGTCGCGGTACATATGATGTTGTTGTGGGAGTGAACCTGCTTCGCGAGGGATTGGATGTTCCAGAATGTTCATTGGTTGCAATATTAGATGCTGACAAAGAGGGCTTTTTGCGATCCGAAACCTCATTAATTCAAACTATAGGTAGAGCAGCGAGGCATGTTGAGGGAAGGGTGATTTTATATGCAGACAAAATGACAGGTTCTATGGTTCGGGCGTTAGATGAAACCAAGCGTCGTAGAGAGCTCCAAAAAACTTATAATAAAGAGCATAATATTGTTCCGCATACCGTGAAAAAGGATGTCGCTGGAGCGCTGGATGAAACGATAGCCAATACCAAAGAGCAGCACTCGTCAGGTGCCGCTTTACCCAAAGGTATGACACTTAAAACCTATATTGATAAGTTACGTAAAGAAATGTTCGAGGCGGCAAGTAACCTTGAATTTGAACGGGCAACTGAACTTCGAGATAAAATTCATGGGTTAGAATCTAATGAAATTAACCTCTAATATGCCTGTCATTGACTTTACGTCCTCTGCCTTGCTATACCGCATTAAATTTGGCGGTGGAAAGCAACAAATGCTTAGTAAAGCGTGTGGGTTGCACAAAAAGAATAATATAAAAATAATTGATTGCTGTGCTGGGTTAGGACAAGATGCGTTTATTTTGGCGTCATTGGGGGCTGAAGTGGTTATGTGCGAGCGCCAGCCAGATGTCCAAAAAGCATTGAAGGTAGCACTAGACCTTGCATCTGATCATGAAGCCTCCGGTCCAATTATTGAGCGTATGCAGCTTGTATGCAAGGATGCAATTGCATGGCTTCCAACTGCTGATAGGGCAGATGTTATTTATTTGGATCCTATGTTTCCGCATAGTAATAAAACTGCGTTAAACAAAAAGAATATGCAATGCTTGCAAGAGCTTATAGAATGTGACGATGATGCTGAGAAATTATGGCAAATAGCAATGGACTGTAAACCAAAAAGAGTGGTTGTCAAACGCCCTAATCATGGTCCAGATATAACCAACGTTGTAGATCCAACATATAGGTTAAAAGGCAAAAGTAATCGGTTTGATGTGTACATATTGTAGGCATGTTGTTTCTTATATAGTTTCACAGTATGGTAAGAATCAGGCACTCAATTATCTTCAATCTTTAGAAAAAGAATTTGTATTGATAGCTGATCAACCAAATATAGGACATAAGAGAAACAATATACCGACCCACTGCAAGTGCATACATAGTCAAGCACCATGTAATTATTACACTCCGGCTACTAATCCAATCAACATTGTTAGAATTCTTTACTCAAGTAAGCACTTTATAGAGCAAGCTTATAACTAATTGGGATATAAGTTTTCTATGATGCAGCTTCTTCATCAGAATTATTGGCTGTGCCGTCTGTTTGCTGATCATCATCCTTGCCAGAAGAAGCAATCTTAGGCATAGAAGATAACAGGTCGTCAACTGATACATTATCTTTGGCTGCGGCCATGTTCTCGGCCATGATTTTATCGTACAATTCTTTACGAAGGACTGAAGCTCCTTTTGGGAACGTAAAGCCTAGCTTTACTGAGCGTCCTTTTATTTCGATTACTTTAAGTTCAATATCATTATTAATGATGATTGACTCATCCTGCTTGCGCATTAAATACAACATAACTGCGATACCTTCTTCACATTTCTAGCATCTTAAACTTGGTTTACACATTTGCAAAAACGCACGGCAATTTACTATCGCAGTACATCTTCTCCCTTGCAAAGGGTACTGAAGGTAGCATATAACGTATCGTTTTTCCAGTAAAATATACTTGCTAATGCCATTTGTGAAATCGATGTAACATACAGACAAGTATGATAAGTGGCAATGAAAGGCAATAAAGGTAGTTGTTGCACGGTTACAAAAAGCCATTAACCGCCCATGCCGCCACCCATGCCCATTCCCATTCCCATGCCGCCCATTCCAGGGGTAGGAGATGGATGAAGATTGCCAAGCATGGCCATTGGAACATCGGTTGCCATGCCCATACCAGACATAGCTGGTAGTGATCCAAATGCACGATTGCTTCCGCTATTGCTGCTCCCTGCGGCGTCACCACCACCACCGCCAGATCCTTCTGTGTCAAAAATGGGGCTGGTACCTGCCATGGACCAGAAATTTTCTTTATTACGAACCTCGTCGGCCGAATCAAAAATTTCTGCCAAGATAGCACCAAGAAACGATAACGGGCCACCATTAACGGCGTTTTCCATGCCTTGTAAGAAGCCTCCAATATTTTCAAAACCAGTTAAATGGAACATTTTGTCATCTTCCATACCGGTTAAGTTCATAAATATTGAATCACTGCCACCAAGTTTAAGACCAAAAAGAGTCTGTGACATGTCGGAGCCTCCGCCCCCCATGCCACCTGGTCCCATACGCATGGACATCTCAAATGATGATGGTCCTTTCATGTTATTCCTTTATCGATTCACTTTCTTCCTATTATCATAGCATTAAGTGTAAGTTGCAGGCAAATATTTTTGTTATTTTGACTCTAGGTAGAAATATTCGCCTATAACCTAATTACGGGTTGTGAGTTGCTGCAAGTTATTGGTATATAGGTAGAAAATTGATATTGCTTTTTAATGTATATTAACTTACCTTGCATGAACGCGGACAATATACAATTACGAAAAAAATCGTAAACTAGGTTTGATTTTTTAGATGTCATCATGGGGGATACAATGTTTAAATGGCGATCATCAGTGAAGCAATATACATTATTACTTATCTTTACTATATTTCTTGTAACAATGAGTTTGGTTGGTGTTGCATGGTATGTACATACTTCTAAAGAAAGTACAAAATATCAAACATTACACAGGCAGGCAGAATTAGTTTCCCAAGAACTTTCTTATTCATTTGATTACGTCGTTCATCTGATGAGGTATATGGGGGAAGAAATTTTAAAGCATAATCCTGATGATATTAGTTATATTGCAACGCTTTTACAAGGTGAGCTGATCACAGGTGAGATGGCGCGTAAGCATTTTTCGTGGGCAATGTTTGACTGGTCTACGCCAGATAGAGTGGTGCGGGCAAGTACGCCTTATGGAGTACTAGATAAAAACATTAGTGTTTCGCACCGCCAATATGCCAAGATGGCTGAGTTAGAGCCATGGAGGCTTCATTTTGACACGCCTGATATTGGTATCACTAGTGGTCAGTGGATTATTCCTGCAGGGATGGGGATTGCTGATAAGCAAGGCAAGCTATTGGGCATTATCTCCATGGGCTTTAATATTAATAAACTTAAAAGTAATATTTCTGCTGTTGTGGATACACATGCAGTACATTTTTTGGTGTTAGACCAGCATCGTAATATTGTGATGGATTCGTCTGAAGGTACCCAATCTGATAAAGAAATGACTGGTGCGGGTGAGTTAAGTTCGTACGATATGCCTGCTGGTAGGTTGGGAGTACTTGATAAGCCAGTTAATTTTGCTGGAAATGATTATGATTACTATGTTCGAATAGACGGTTATCCGTATACTATATTGATGGCAGATCGTATGCCGGTAGCATATAATCTGGTGAATGGGTCATTGTTTATAACCGTTGCTGGCTATGGATTATTAGCGATATTGGCCGTGGTGTTTTTATTAGCGTTGCGGCGTAAGTTTGCTGCGCCTATTAGTGGTTGTACAAATGCCATTGATGATGTGCTTGATGGCTGTGCTATTCGGTTTAATGAAACAAGTAAAATTCCGGAAGTAAAGAAGCATATTAAAAGATTAACCAAGTTGCTTAATTATGTTCAAGTTGTTAAAGAAAATCAGGAAGATCAGCAAAAAAAGATTGAAAAATTATATGCTTCTAATGAAGTGAGTGAAAAATTTAGCACAGAGGTTAATCAAAAATTCTTATCGTTGCTCAAAGATGCAGGTATAAAAGAAAGTGAAGATAAGCAAAAATTGTTGACCTATCCCACCGACGATATGATGAACCGTCAGTATATTCATTTAAAAGAGCTTATAGAAAGATGCTTATTGCTGCGGTATAAAGATGCAGAAGCAAAGAATGTCAGAATTGACTTAAGTTTGGATGAGTTCATTCCCTTAGTGTATGTTGACTCGGTTTTCTTCTCACAAGTTATTTTGGGACTCATACATCAATCATTGCTATTTACTCCCTCAGGTGGATCAATTTCTGTGTATGCAGGTGTGATGAAGATTGACCAAGAGGGTGGTCCTAAAGATGTAGTGAAAATTGATATACAGGATACCGGGTTTGGTATTGGTGAAGATCAGAGACAACATAAAGAAAATAATAATGTGGCAGGAGCTGTGATTGTTAATGAACGAGGGTTTAACATGAACCCTGATAAATTAGCACTTCAGCAATTGCGTCATTTAATTGCACTACACCAAGGTGTTCTAAGTATTAAAGCTGTACCTGGAGAAGGTACGTTTTTTGAAATTATGTTACCTTGTGTGGATAGTGACTCGTATGTTGATCTGGATTTAAATAATGGTAAAAAAAATATAGTTTCATTTCCTAGAAATAATCATAAATAATCGTAGATAATCATTGAGACATCTTGCTCACTTCTATTAATTTCGTAATATTTATTACTTGCTAATAATAGATTAAAATATTAGAAGTAATGGTTCAAACAGACACGTATACGTAGTATTGTAAATGTAGAGAAAATTTTGATATGCGACAGGGAACGCCTCTAGCTGCTTTGTTTATAAACAATTTTGTCCGATCTGTGCGGGCAGCCTCTACTCATGTAAGGGTAGCTCCTACATATTTAACAAGACCTCCTAAAACGAATGCATCTGTTGTGCTCCAAGCGGCAAGTGCGAGTGCGGGGGTTAGAAGAACGGTGCCTGCTGATTATAACTTTCAAGATTCTGAGCCTTTAGATAAGGCAAGAGCTCTATTTGGAGATTTACTTGGTGACTTATATCAAGTACCGCAATTAGAGGATATGTCTAAGTCAGTTGATTGTAGAAGTTCAGTGACAATAAGAGATGCTACTTCTGGGGAAATAGAAATGTTTGCTTCGGGAAAAGTACCAATGGCTGGTTCTATTTGTGCGGGAGGTCCGGCAGCTTTTTGGTACACGACAATTACTTCTTTACTTTATCGTGAAGGTTTGATGAAGCATGCTCCTCAGTTAGTTGTATCACCTCATATGAGTTTATCTGCTATGGTTGGAATGTCATTTCAGTGGCATGCTTTCCATAATAGACCAATGAATGTTAGTAGTCCTCAGTATAGTGCCTTGTCTATTTTATACCGTAGTCTTGAGAGGGAGTTTTTCCAACTTAGTGCTTTTGGTATTAATGAATCATTGCCCGGTGACCCGCGTTTTTGTATGGGAGAGATTAATGAGCTCCTTTCTAAGGCAAATATACGTGTAGGAATAGGGTATTTTGGACATGAACTAGTATATCGTGTGCAGCGATTCTTGGGTTTGCCAGATAT
>CALCTU010000175.1 GCA_937907045.1 uncultured Alphaproteobacteria bacterium | reverse complement strand
CTTAAATATTAACAAATCAATTGAAACAGAAAATTTTTCTGTTTTATGACAGTTTTATTACAAAGCAACGCAAGACTGCCGCAAACCCTCAGAAATCCTAATCATCTCTTTCATTTCACCATTGCAATGCAGTATCACATCACAGCCAGCAGACAGAGCCTGAGTAGTTAATTGTGCTAAATCTCCCGAAAGAGCCTTCATCGACATATCATCTGTAATAAGAGGACCTTGATAACCAATAATCGTTTTAATATACGAAATTGCATCTTTGGAGAGTGTTGCGGGATTATGTGGATCAAGCGCTGTAAATAACACATGTGCGGTCATTGCCAAATAGCCGGTCTCAGCCAGTAACTTAAATGCTTTAAAATCTGTCTGCTCCAGAATCTTAATATCTGTATCAACCACAGGCAATTGCAAATGACTATCTGCCAATGCCCTTCCATGACCTGGTATATGCTTGACTACTGGCTCAACACCAGCTTTTAGTAAGCCATCACATACATCTTTAGCACATGAAGCAACATATTCTGGATCCTCACCAAAACTTCGATCACCAATAATATCGTGCGCCCCTTCTAATCGCAAATCACAGACAGGTGCGCAATTGACATTAATTCCAAGCTCAGCAAGCATTTTGCCCAAACTATATGCATTATCAAAAACTTGCTCTTTTGACAAATCCCCCATTGCACAAAATTCTGGCCAATGTGGCGGCCTAAGACGTGCTACCCTACCACCTTCTTGATCAATTAAAATAGGGCATTCATATCCTGCAATGTTTTTTAAATCTGCTGTTAATGCTTTTACCTGGTCTGGAGTATCAATATTGCGCGCAAACAATATAAACCCTAATGGTTTTACTTGACGAAAAAAATCACGTTCACTGCCTGTTACTTGCAATCCTTCAATACCAAAAATTACTGGATTGCATTTATTATTTATTGCGAACAAAGAGACACCCCTGCTTTCTGGAAGATAATTGACTACACACATCACGAGCCTGTTTAGCACTTGCAAACGGCCCTACTTTGAGTCGATAAAATATGCCGCGCTGGCCCAAGTCAGCACGCTGAGAAATATGCTCCTTATCGCCTAGTAAGTCGTCATGCTTCTTGGCAATAATCACCCATTGTTTATGAACATCTGATTCACTTCTAAATGAACCAAGTTGCAAATTATATTGTCCCAAGCCTTTTGCCTTAGGTTTAGCAATTTTGTGATGCTTACGAATAGGTACTGGCACCGGATTAATATCATCCATCGAGATTTTTTTCTCTTTTTTAGGCTGCAACGTTTTTGCTTCTTTATCGGTGACAACAGCTTCTTGTTTAAGCTCAATAACAGGCTCCTTAACTTCCGTCTCTTGCGGTACGTTTTCTTCAACCAAAAAGCTTTCCTTCTGGTCAGGAGTATCTTGAGAAGCAAGTTCTAATTCTTTAGCAACTTCGTCAACTTCTTTAGCATCATCCACCATGGCCTTGGTCATATTATGGACTTGTTGCTCGATATTTCTGCCCGTTATAGCATAACGCTCAATAGGTTCTTCTGGCTTAGGCATTATGTGCGTTACTTTTGGTATATTTCTTTTTTTATATTTTTCACGCTGCTGGGCAATTTGTTTATAGACCATTTTATCGCGGTTAGCGATATGCATACCACCTGGATCTTTGGGACGCACGCGCACAGGAGAATGATCTGCCATTACAAGCTCTACATCTTTTTGTGCACTCAACATACGAGGAAACTGCCCTGTATACCAAGCACCGGCCGCAGCAATTGACGCAACAATAACTACAATAGGAACTAAGATTTTAAGTTTAATGCTTGGCTCAGCATCATCAAAACTTTTATGAACTTCTTGCTCCTGAATATACGTTCGCAATAGTTCATTGCTGAGACTCTCTCGATCAAATCGAGTCTTATCATTATCACTCATGAGGTTTTCTACCTGTTGGCATGACGATGTTATTATCGCCACTTTACTCCATCAGGTCAAGAGGTGCAACCCCAATTTCCTAAGTAAATATATCTAGACACTCGATTCTGCAGATCGTTGTAATTTTTCAAATGCATCTTGCGACATTCCCGTTGCGGCAGCATTAGTTGGACTACTTGCCTGCCCACCACCCTTAACACCTTTCTCTTTAAGCTTTAACTCTTTTCCTGACTCACTTCTTGCTGCCTCTAGAGCAGATCCTCTATCTGTAATAGGCTCAGGCTCGGGACTAACAGGCTTATGCATTGTTGCTGCTGTTGTATTACCAACACCTGGCCGACTATTGTCAGCTCCACTTGGGCCATGATCAGTACCAGCTGGCCCCCTTGCAACATCTTCAGCTTTAGCTTCTTGTTGCCTAGTTTCTTCAGTCACTTGCCCCAAGAAATTGCCGACTTTTTCTTGGTCGAGATTCAATGGCTTAGAAGATTCTTCAAGTACAAAGTCAACTTCATTCCTGCCATTTAATTGCGCATCCATCTGCCCTTTAATCATTGAGCGTGCATCTTTTATCTCTTGTTCAGTAAAGCTTTTATCTTCTCTATCTTCTAATAATGCACTTTTACTATCCAAAAACGCAGCTGTTTGTTTATCAATATAATGATCTACAAGTTGATTTTGAACATCCCTTAAAGACACTTCTAAAGGCTCTTCAGATAATCCATAAGCCTCCCTTAATGCGCTCTCATAATTATCTACCAATAGCTGCTCTTCTTGAGTTAATACACCACCACCTAAGTCGGTTACAGCTTGCTGAACCTTGGTGCTTTGTGAAGTTACCTGCTCAACTTTTGCGTCATACACTTCTTGGTCATGACGCTTAACTTCATTTTGGAATTCCTCTAAATATTGACCTCCGGCTGTCATGTGCTTATCTCGTGTAAAATCATATCCAGCTTCATCAGCAGCCTTTGCCAAACGAGACTCTCTGACCATATTCTGTGCCAGTCCTATTTCTTTTTCAGTAGGCTCTCTACCCTCAGGAAGTTGGTCTTTTAAAAATTTTTCTGCTTCACGCTCAATAACTTGCTCTTCAATATTTCTATCTGCCAAACCTTCTAACTGCTCAACTTTAGTGTTTAACTGCTGCTCAAGTGTTTTTCTTTGCTTTTGAGAAAGACTATCTGATTCAAGTTCGTGCTTGAGCTCGCCAATTTCTTGAGCCAGATTTTTCTCGCCCATTGAGATTTCATCCTCGGATCGCTCAATACCCTCTCTATGGGCGCAATATTGGTCTAACGTATCTTTGGTTTTTTGGTGAATATCATTGATACGCTCATTTTCTTTAGTTATCTCACCCGTAAGTTGTTGGTTTAGTACATCAAGCTCGGTAGTTACTTTGGTAGCATCTTTATTTTGTGACTCTAAATCTGCTTTCCTAAACAAAGCTTCTGTATATTTATCAACTAGCTCCCTTTCCCTAGCAGTAGGCTCTCTTGACTCTTCACCATTTTTTAATTCTCTTTTCAATTGTGCATTAATTTGCTCATCAAGATTAGTAATGCTTTTATCATGCTTTGCATAAACACCATTCATCCGATCCGTTTCAACTTTAAGCTCTTGTTTTAAATCTTCAATCTGTTGCTCAAATCGCTCTTTTCTTCCAGATAATTTAATACCCTCTAACTTTGCTTCTTTATTAGCAATTTTCTCAGCTAGCTCTTGTTGTTTTAATGATGCTTTGTGCTCTAAGTTAAGCCCATCTGGCATTTCAATACCATCATTAACAAGCTCATTTACCCTCGCTTTAATTGCTTGCTGCGTTTCAAATTTTAGTTGATTTTTTTCTGAAACCTTCATAGCACGCGATTTTAATTTTTCCAATCTGTACAGCATGCCATTATCTTGGGCACGCACCATCTTTCGCGCCAACCTACCTTCCCTTAAGGTTGGCTTGCCTCCATGATCTTTCGCCAAAGAATTAGCCACTTCTTTTACTGCACTCTTATATTGCCTTCGGCTTTCAAACCAATCTTTACGCCCCGAAACTCTCTCAAGTTTGTTCTCAAGTCGATTGGCTCTTCGTTCATTTCCGTTAGCAAGATTCTTACTCACCCGGTCCGCCAATCTTTTTTCACGTGCCGAAGGATCACGCTCTGTTTGCACATGTTTATCTAAAACTTGGTCCGACGACGGCGCTCTGGCACCCATTCTTTGTGACATCGGCGAACTTGTACCAAGACTTCCACCACGGTCAATAAAACCTCCCCTGGCTTCTGCCTGACTTTGTTGATGCTGACTATAAATTCCTGCGATGGCAGTTCCAATGGAAACTAGCAACATCGGAGGAAATACCACAGAAAGCGCCAACGAGCCTACAGACAGGCCAAAACGTGTAAGTTTCTTTCTACGATGCATTGAAGCTTCTGGATTTAATGAACTAGACTGCCCACCAGCTGGGGTAGCATAGTTTGCAGCCACTTCAGCACCAGCTTGTTTATTTTGTGCAAGTTGCGCCTTTCTACTTTCTAATGCATCATCTAATGCAGTACTATCATGCTCAGCTGCCATAATTACTCCATTTATCCCTCAATACCTTATTATTTTATAAACAGGTATTGCCATCTCTCATCCCGCAGGGGCTTCTATGTTCGCTTTCAGTTATGAATAAAGTTGCCTGCAATTTCATGCATAACTGATTTAGACGTACATATAGAGTATAGCACTTAATTCTTAATAAATTAATAAGAATTAAGCATTTTTGCGTTTTAACTGCTTTTACTGAGCATTGGCAGTTAATTATATTTTTATCGAGCTCAACCAAGCCTATTGCATTACATCTGCCGGTTCAACGCCAATAACATTTAGTGCAGAGGCTATCACATGTGCAGTGGCTTTAATAAGTGCAAGGTTTGCAGCCGTACGCGCAATATCATCGGTTATAATAAACCGCAACGTCGCATTTTCTTTGCCTTTATTCCACAAACTATGGAAGCTTGCTGCAACTTCCTGAATAAAATAAGCGATACGATGAGGCTCATAAGCCCTAGCAGCCATTTGCACCATCCGCGGCCAACTTGCCAACAATTTCATAAGTTGGTGCTGCGACTCATCATCCAATAATGAAAAGTCAATATCTTGTATATCCAAAGCCTCTGATGCATCTTTTTGTGCTATACGAAGCACAGACTGACAGCGCGCATGCGCATATTGTACATAAAACACCGGATTATCTTTACTTTGTTCTTTTACCTGCTTTAAATCAAAATCCAATACTGCATCATTCTTGCGTGTAAGCATAATAAAGCGAACAACATCAGCACCAACTTCATTCACAACATCATGAACCGTAGTAAAAGTTCCTGCCCTCTTGGACATTTTAAGCGGCTTACCATCTTCTAAAAAGTTAACCAACTGGCATAATTTAACATCTACGCTAGCTTTCTTGTCACTCAACGCACCCACCGCTGCTTTAATCCGCTTAACATAGCCCCCATGGTCAGCCCCCAAAACAAGAACCATATCGTTGAAACCACGCTGAAACTTATCAAGGTGATAGGCAATATCCGCAGAAAAATAAGTATGGGTGCCATCTGATTTTTGCAATGGCCTATCAACATCATCACCAAATTCTGTAGCTTTAAATAACCATTGCTCTCGAGGCTCCCAATCATCAGGTTTTTTACCTTTTGGAGGCTCTAATATGCCCAAATAGAGCAATCCTTTTTCTTTAAGAAACTCAAGCGTTTCTTCAATTTTTCCTTGTTCTTTAATTTCAGCTTCAGAAGAAAATACATCATGGGTAATACCTAACTCCTTAAGATCGGATCTAATATTATCCATCATTGCATCAACCACAACCGGCTTTACTGCTTTAATCATCTGGCCTTCATCCATATCCAGCAAAGCACTTCCAAAAATTTCAGTCAATGCTTTACCCACTGGAATCAAATACTCACCTGGATATAACCCTTGCGGTATGTCACCAATACCGTAACCAAGTGCCTCTTTGTAGCGCAAAAAAGCTGACCGTGCGAGTGTATCAATCTGACTACCCGCATCATTAATGTAATATTCCTTAGTTACCTTATAACCCGCTTTACTGAGCAACCTTGCCAATGCATCTCCATATACAGCTCCCCTAGCATGACCAATATGCATTGGTCCAGTTGGGTTTGCCGAAACATATTCTACATTTACCGGCACATCCATCCCCAGTTCAGAGTCACCATAATTACTTTTGGTATGAAGAATATCTTTGAGAACCAAATGATAACAACTCATATCAAGTCTAAGATTAATAAATCCTGGACCCGCAATATCGGCTTGTTCAATATGCTCATGAGCCTGAAGCAACGGAACCAAAATACCTGCAATATCACGAGGTGATTTCTTAGCCTGTTTACTAAGCACCATTGCTATATTCGTCGAAACATCACCATGAGACGGATCTCTTGGAGGCTCAACACTTACTGATGCAGTATCTAAATTGTTCGGCAACAAACCATCAGATGCAGCCTTTGCAAGCGCACCTTCTAGCACTTGCTCTACCATGGTAAAAATTTGCATATCTTAACTTTATACTTTGGTTTCCATATCAAAAAGACGCTTATGCTCATCAGCCGCAAAACGATCCGTCATGCCGGCAATAAAATCCACTACCACCTGCGCTCGTGACTTGGGATCAGATTCATCTTTTATTTTACGTCGCCAGTGGGTTGGTAAGCACTGCGGGTGTGCATGCAACACATCAAACAAATCTTTAATTGTTTTACGTGCTTTGTTAGTCATACGTGCTACTTTATAATGATTATACATATGCTCTGCCAAAAAGCTCTTAATAGCCTGAACATTTGCAGTCATCGTCTTGGAAAATGTTACGATTGGCTTATCAAGGCCGCGAATATCGTCTACGGTCTTTATGTTATGATCATCAATATTGATAATGGTTTGGCGCGTTAGGTCAATGACCATCCGATTAATCATTCTTCTGTTTGCTTCATGGATTAGCCTGTCTTCTGCAATATCAGGAAATTCATTATGTAACTCCCTAAACATATTTCCGACCATCGGAAGTTGCTTAACATCGTCAATAGTAAACAGACCGGCTCTTAAGCCATCGTCAATATCATGATTATTATAGGCAATATCATCGGCGAATGCTGCAATTTGCGCTTCCGCTGACGGAAATTTATCAAGTTGCAAATCAAACTTGTCGTCTATATTGGCAATAGCTTTTGGAATAGAACCATCGTATAAATCTTTATTCCGATTAGGACCTGTAATTGGACCATTATGCTTTACAAGCCCTTCCAATGACTCCCAAGTTAAATTCAGGCCATCAAAACCAGCATATTTATGCTCAAGCTTAGTTAGCAAACGCAATGATTGAATATTATGATTAAATTCACAATATTCCTCACAGGCATCCGATAAAGCTTCCTCACCTGCATGACCAAATGGTGTATGTCCCAAATCATGAGCCAGTGCAAGTGCTTCTGCTAGGTCTTCACACAATGAAAGATTCCGACTTATAGAGCGAGCAATTTGCGCCACTTCCAAACTATGGGTTAAACGCGTACGGTAATGATCACCTTCATGATTCACAAATACTTGGGTTTTGTACTCCAAACGCCTAAATGCTGTTGAGTGGATAATCCGATCACAATCACGACGATATTGTGAACGATTATTACTTCCCTCTTCGTCAATTAGTCGACCACGAGAGTTATATGGATCACATGCATAGGGTGCTAACTGGTGCTGTGCTACATTAAGCGCCACTTCGTGGTTCGCTACAATGGTAAATTCTTTTGCCATGGGGCTACCTCTTTGGTATATAATAAGACTTGGTCGAATATAACTACACAATAAACACACCAAACGCAATGGCTTTCACTTTCTCAATTACTGATTCTGCACACGCTCGCCTTCTTGATATCTTATCCAACCAAGAGACTGGAAGCTTCATGCGCATTTCCGTTCAGGGAGGTGGTTGCTCAGGATTTGAATATAAATTCAATATCGACACCTCCACCAAAACAAGCGATCATCATATTGGCCCTGATCACGCAAAGGTTGTTATAGACCAAACTTCAGCCCTGTATTTAAATGACTCGGTATTAGATTTTACTAATGAAATTGGCAGTCAGAAATTTATTATCAACAACCCAAATGCGGGAGCCAGCTGTGGCTGCGGCAATAGTTTTGTGCCATCAGATCTACCCATATAGATACGGCTCACCAATACTAAAATTAACTCTGCGCTGCAGCTAGCACCTCTTGCACATGCCCCTTTACTTTTACTTTGGGCCATACATGCGAAACAACGCCATTTTCATTGATCAATATTGTAGTACGCTCAATCCCCATAAATGTTTTGCCATACATACTTTTTTGTTTCCATACATCATAAGCATCCAAAAGCTTACCTTCTTCATCACTAAGTAGTGTAAATGGCAAGTCATACTTGGTACAAAACTTATCATGCTTGGTTGGCGTATCTTTGGATGCACCTAAAATAACCGTATTACATTTCTCAAAGGCATCAATATTGTCTCTAAAGTCTTTTGCCTCAAGCGTACATCCGGGCGTGTCATCTTTGGGGTAAAAATAAAGTACTACTTTTTTTCCTTTAAATTCGGACAACGAAATTGTCTGACCACCGCTTGCAGGCAACGTAAATTCCGGAGCCTTATCTCCAACTGCCACCATAATAAACATCCCTTATCTTAGTTGATTATTGTGTATTAAGGCTTTATCATAGACTGATCCTTATAGACAAGTGAAACCTTTATCATTTATTCATGCAAAAAGTTAAAAAAGCCTGTACTCATGCCTCCAAATTCTGCTTGCGCGGCGTTATTGTTGCTGCACTTGTTGTAGTACTTTTTGTCGGAGGATTATTCGCATGGACGGTTTCGAGCCCTAAATCATTATATTTTCTTAAAGATGCTGTCCAGGAAGAGCTAAATAGTATTAGTCCGTATCTAAGAGTAACCTTAGATAATATCTTTATTAAGTGGGACAATGAAGCAAATAACATTGTGCTATCGGCTACCAACATCCACATCACCAACCCTGACAAACTACCTCTTGCCACACTTCCTGAGATTTATTTTGAGATTAGCTTATTGCGATTTATTACCGGAGATTTTGTTTCTCCAGATATTACCCTCCTCGACCCAACATTTGAACTTTACACCACAACATTAATCAATCCTTCAACTGAAGCAAGCGCAACAGAAACATCCATTGCACCACTGCATGAGTACCTTTATACCGAATCATTATCAACCTACATTAATCACGTTCATATCCGCCGTGGCAACCTTAATATTCATAATGGGCGTGAAGACTTAGTTTGGAAAATGAACCATGGTAACATGCGACTCATTAATAAAAACAATTACTTTAAAATCAGCATTGACCTTGAACTTAACGTAGCCGCAAAACATCCTACCTATTGGTCATTGTCAGTTACACCTGTTGAAAACAAGCAATTTGATATTTCATGGCAGGCCTCTGACCTTACCACATCCATGATCAATGACCTTATCCCCACTCTTATTCCAGAAAATAATATCATCACATTAAATGGTACACTCGATACACGCATAACAGATAAGCTTAACGTGAAACATATTCACTTTAATATCCGTGAAGCACATGGCAGTATTGAACTATCTGATATTCTTCCACGCACGATCATGTTTGACAAGCTCGGAGCATACGGATCTTATTATTTAAACCGGCATGAGCTTATTCTTAAAAACGCGTCTTTTAGATTAGATCAACAAGCAACCTTCACTCTCAATGGCCATGTTGAAGACATCTTCATAGAAAACGAAACTCCGCACTTATCCGCAACATTAATGATTGACCAACTCCCTACCAAAGTACTTAATCACTATTGGCCAGAATTTTTTCGGCCGCGACTACGTTCCTGGATAACAAAACGCATAACAAATGGCGTTATAAGTCACGCAGAAGGCCAGTTAGTAATATCTAAGGACGATATGAAACTGTTGAAAGAACAAGCCAAGCTTGCAAAAACAAACAAAGCAGCCCTTCAGGACCTTCCCCTTCCAAGCCCCAACATGCTTGATGCAACCATTACACTTAAAGGTGCCACCATTAATTACCAAGATCGGTACCCCAAAGCTGAAAATGTAGACGCTACTGTTAATTTTAATCACAAATCAATGATTGCCACCTTAAACAAGGCCACCATTGGTAGCTCCAACATCAAGCCTGGAAGTACGGTAACTATAGAAAATATGTGGGTAATTCCTTCTGTTATTATTATTGATGCTCAACTTACTGGAAGCTCGGCCGATGCTGCTAAATTTATTGAAGCCTCCCTTAAACACCATAATAAGAATCCACGACTAAATACTCTTTACAATCTAACTGGAAATGCAACCACGCATGCAAAGATTAAATTTCCTCTCCTAAAGAAACTAGCTCTTGAACAAGTTGATATTGACATCAAAGCAACATTAAACAACACCACATTTCCAAAGGCACTTCACGATATTGACGTGACACATGCCAATCTTGATGTCACCGTTAATAATAAGGAGGTAACTGCATCCGGCACTGCATTATTAGATAGCACCCCTTTTAACATAGACTACACCCAATCAATTGCCGCACCGCCAGACAACGCCTATCATAACCAATTCATTATCAATACAACCGTTAG
This sequence comes from uncultured Alphaproteobacteria bacterium, assembly GCA_937907045.1. Classification (GTDB taxonomy): domain Bacteria; phylum Pseudomonadota; class Alphaproteobacteria; order Rickettsiales; family UBA6187; genus CALCTU01. Next base: position 16,633 of record CALCTU010000175.1, on the reverse strand, counting down.
CACCGATGAATTAAGAAACCTCAAGCTTGTGGACATTCCCTATATTACGGGCCCCATGAAAGTTCAGGCCACCATTAGAGAATCCAAGGACCACATGCTAATAAAAGGGCAAGCAGACATTGTTGATTCTACAATTAATATTGACTCTTACTCATTGCATAAACCAGCTGCGATTGACGGTTTGATAACATTTAATGTTATTAACCAACCCAATAAGACTACTATTAAGCAATTTAAGCTTTCATCGTCAGAACTTAACGCATCTGGCAATATCATTATTGCTACGGCAAAAGATCAAGCACCTACCGTAACAAAACTACGCCTTGACCCACTTACATACAAAAGACAAAATTTTACACTTGATTATGAAAAAGGAAAGAAAAACACCTCCTTTGTGCTCAAAGGCAGCACAGCAGATCTTTCTAATATTTCATTTAGTGAACTATTTGGCCAATCAAATCCAGACACCCCTCGTGGCCTGAGCCTAAGTATAAAATTAGGCACGTTATTTATGAAAAACAAAATCAATATTCATCAATTATCAGCCAATGTTAATTGCAGCCCAGAACAGTGTGATGATATCAATTTATATGGAAAATTCGACCAAGATAAGTTTATCGTTGCCTCGTTAAAGCCATCAGGCAACAACCGTACTCTCATGATAGAATCTGATAATGCAGGCAACATCATTAAGGCGCTTGGCTTTTCAAAGCACATCGAGGGCGGAAGGTTAAATGTTCACACAACAGCCCATCGCAATAAAGATGGCCTCTTAACTACTAAAGGCACCATTTACATCAAAAATTTCAAAGCCATCAAAACACCCATGCTCAGCAAAATCCTTACCCTTGCATCTTTAAAGGGCTTTTTAGACCTTCTGAATCAAGAAGGCATAAGTTTTGAGTCTTTTGAAGCACCTATAACCATCGAAAAAGGCATCATAACCATAAAAGATGCCAAATCAAAAGGCTCTTCTATTGGTATTACCGGAAATGGCACAATTAACACCAATGCCGATGGCTGGGTTGATATTAAAGGTGTGATAGTACCGGCCCAAGAACTTAATAAACTCATCGGAAAAATACCGGTAATTGGCGATATTATAAAAGGCGGCAAAGATGAAGGCATTATTGCTACTAATTATCATATCAAAGGTAGCCTTGAATCCCCTGAAACCAGTGTAAACCCTCTTTCGATGATAACACCTGGATTCTTACGCAAAATTTTTGGCATATTTGATTAAAACTATCTTATCAAATGCTGCGAAGGCTCTTACACTCACTAAAAGTGTACAAAGAAACATAGAGCTTGGCTACTTGCGCTGTGATATTGCTTGTGAATAAGATTACCCTTTTGCTTGATTCATCAGCAGCATACACCTCTTACTAAAAGTGGCTTTGTAGTAGTAGTTTTTTGCACTTAGCCAAGTATTACTTTAACATGCTTCTTTTTTCCGGCAGACAATTTCAAATATTCTTTACCCTCAAACCAAGAGGATGTCACCTGTGCCTCAGGGTCAGTATGTGGTTGGTCATTTATTTTGGCACCATTGCCTTTCATTAAACGTCGCGCAGCACCACCTGATTCACATAAACCAGCCATATGAAACAACTTATACACAGGAACTCCAGCAGTCAGCTCATCAACCGACACGTTATATGTTGGTATATCACCTCCCAAGCCACCTTGCTCAAACGTTTTCTTGGCAGTTTCTTGTGCAGCATCTGCAGCATCTTTGCCATGGCACAAGGTTGTAGCTTCATTGGCTAAGATGATTTTAGCTTCATTAATGTCCTGTCCTTGCAGCTTCGACAATTCATCAATCTTACTTAGTGGCAACTCTGTAAAAAGTTTTAAGAAACGTATAACATCGGCATCATCAACATTCCGCCAGAACTGCCAATAATCATAGGCGCTTAAATCTTCAGCCGACAGCCAAACCGCACCATCAGCTGTTTTACCCATCTTAGCTCCGGTGGATGTGGTAATAAGAGGACTCGTAATCCCAAAGAGCTCTTCTTTGGCTTCCATTTTGCGGGCAAGTTCAATACCACTAACAATATTACCCCATTGATCCGAACCACCAAATTGCAGTCGACAACCATGACGCTTATATAATTCAACAAAATCATAAGCTTGAAGCAACATGTAATTAAACTCTAAGAAACTTAAATGCTGCTCTCTATCAAGTCGACGTTTTACACTTTCAAACGTTAGCATCTTATTGACAGAAAATAACCTACCCACATCTCTTAGAAAGCTGATGTAACCTAATTCACCCAACCAGTCATCATTATTGACAAACACAACATCTTCTTCTGATACAAACTGACAGATTACCTTCTTAATACCTTGAAGATTTCCATCAATAGCGTCATTTGTTTGTAAATTACGTGACTCATCCTTACCTGATGGATCGCCAATTTTAGTAGTACCACCGCCTAATAATATCACTGGCTTCATACCAAGAGCAATCGCTTGGCGTACAATCATTATTTGCAATAAACTTCCAACATGCAGCGTTGCAGCGGTGCAATCAAAACCAACATAAAATGGCATAGAAGGATTCTTTACAATAGCAGCCTTTAACCCTTGCTCGTCAGTACATTGATGAAAATATCCGCGTTCATGAAATATATCTACTAAATCTAGCTGAACCATAAAAGCCTCTCATTATAATCACATATTTTAGCAATCAAGCGTGTTTTAAACAAAAAAATAGCAGCTTCCTACCCCTAGTTGGGGTCATACATACTAATCACAAATAAAGTTGCGAGCAACTTTATTTGTGATTAGTATCAAAGCAGGTAGCCATAGCGACCGCTTTGCACGAGTTTTATGAGTATACAAGCCCAAGTGGCGCTTAAACAAAATACCAAACTTTGAATTAATTAGGGTATATACGAAAATAAAAAAAGGTAATACGACCTTTTTTTACATTACGCAATTACTAATATCTTTAGCATTTCGTAATTTTCTTTGCATCATTAACTTTATATTAATATTTTTAACGTAGACTTATCTACTATGAAGAAGACAAAGTCAGTTATTATAGCCAATTTTACACGCTTTGCTGCAAAAGCAGTTACGTTATTAATATGTATCAGCATTGCACCTAGTGCGAGCACTGCTATTTCATTAGATGTTAAGCTACCAAGCTTTGACGAACGTTTTTATGAGAAGGCCAGCCAAGAACAGCTCGATAAAGTAAAAGCTCATCGCACACAATCGTTAAAAGAACACCTTAATACTAATAATCTCGATGCCACGCATTTTACTAGTGGAACCGGATTTTTTGTTGATTACAACCATATTGTGACCAATGAACATGTGGTAAGGTCATGCGATCACGTTCGCATACGAGGTGCCGTTAGACCTAGTTTTGCTAGGGTTTATGGAGTTGACCGAGATGCAGACTTGGCTTTATTACGCACCAACCGCTCCCCTACCAGACCAGCACCTATTAGGAATAAAAAAGACCTTGAAATTGGTGACAATGTTACGGTAATGGGATATCCATTAGATCACGGCATTACAGGTGATTACGTGATAAAAGAAGCACGCGTTACCGACATGCACGACTCTTTTGGCAATCCAAATCGCATTCAGTTTACCGATAGTGTTGAAAAAGGGAATAGCGGTGGACCATTGCTAGATCATAATGGCTCTGTCGTTGGCGTTATTGTTGGTAAAATGAACTTTTTCCTTGCTAGCGGAGGAAAAAAAGCCAGTGACACCCCCATTAAGACATCATCTGTAGCTATTAGCTTACCAACACTGAAAAACTTCCTGGATAAATACCATATACAATACAAGAAAACCGATCTTGATCCACATTACTCCAAAAACTATATGGAAAAACGGGCTAAAGACTATATCGTCAATATTCACTGTGTAAAAACCAAGCAACAAGATGCTGGTTTCAGCGAAGAACATGACAAACTCTCCAAGTTACGTTAACATAACACCCATTTTTCACTTTACCTAATAGTTACATTTCTATAGTGTAAGAGTAAGTTACACTCTATACAATACATGGTTATGTACGCTACTTGCCCAGCATGTGATACAAAATTTGTTGTTCCTCTCAAGAAAATCGGAGAAGGAAGAAAAGTCCGTTGCAGCCAATGTAAGCATGAATGGTTTCAAAAACCAATTGCAGAAGATGAAGATAAAAAAAAGGCTGTTAGTGATGCACCTTCAGCTACCGATCCAATACCTGAAGGCGGTGGACTTCCGTCCAAATTTACCAACAAAAACAATATTATTTTAATCATCAGCAAATATGCCACCTACACCATGGCCTTTGTTGTGTTTCTTTCGGTCCTATTAATGTCTGGTAACGCAATTATTAAAGCTGCACCATTTACCGAAGGCTTCTTTAGTTTATTTGGAATTTATCGTTCAGATGGTATGAAATTATATGATATTACGGTTGAGCGCGTCAAAGATGGCAAGTTTGAAAATCTTTTAATCAACGCAGCCATCGTCAATGAATCCGATAATTATCGTCAAGTTCCAGATGTCAGAATTCGCCTCCACGACAAAGAAGGAGACGTACTAACAACCCATAGCATATCGCGCAAAGAACAATTTTTACAACCAGGTGATGAAGCCAGCCTTAGCGAGACCATTACCAAATTTCCACAAGCTGCAAGTAGAGTAGTCCTTGATATAGGCAACAAGCTAGACCTAACTGAGCGCTAATGCAGCCCAAACACCATAAAAAATGGCACCTCTTAAAGGGAAAACTTGCAGAGTCATGGACATCCATCATACTAACTTTCAAAGGTTACCGTGTGCTTTGTCGCAACTATAAAAGTTATTACGGTGAAATTGATATTATTGCAGTACGCGCAAACACGCTCTGTGCTATTGAGGTAAAATACAGAAAATCCTCTGAAAACTTTCTAGAAGCAGTTAGCCCTCAACAACAGGCACGAATACTTAACTCACTTCAATTTTTTGCCAACCAATCACGACTTCGTCACCACCCAACCCAGCTTATTATTGCTTACGTAAGTCAATACGGAAAAATTAAATTTAGCAAGTGGTAAAAGTCTTCTTAAAAAAAACGGTTACATATTACTGGTACAGTATAGCAATTATCTTGTAACGCCAAACCACTAAGCAGCAAAAATATATCCATGATAACAGTAAATAGATTACTCAGCTTCTTTGGCTGAAACTTCTTCTTGGGTAGACTCATCTTGCTCTGAAGAAGACTGATTATCAGATGCAGCTTCAGCATCAGAGGCAGCTGCTACAACTTCCTCTTCCTTCTTTTCCTCTTTAGGAGGGTTAAGGAACAATTCTTTTGCTTCCTTAGCTTCGTCTTCAGTACGAGCTACATTCACATATGCAGTCAAAGTAACTGCAGCATGAAGCTTAACACTAACTGGATGAACTCCAATATATTTGATCGGCTTTTCTATACGAATTTGGCGCTTGTTGATATCTTCTTTGCTTAACTCAGCCAATGCAATGGCAGCATCCTTAGATGTCACAGAACCATAAAGCCTGCCATCATCACCCGCTTGACGTATAACAAGAGCGAAAGCTCCATCAACTTTCTTAGCAATTTTTTGTGCTGCTTCTTCTTGCTCTTTAGAAGCTTTTTCCATCTCAGCACGACGTTTCTCAAAAACTTCACGGTTTTCGTTTGTAGCACGCAAGCATTTGCCCTGCGGAATAAGATAGTTACGGGCATAACCATTTTTAACAGTAACCTCATCACCAAGATTACCTAAATTATCAACATGTTCTAACAAAATAACTTGCATGTTTTTTACTACCTAATCTTTAAGAAAATAGAATTTATCTAGAATGAACAGCCTGTTTTGACTACTGCATAACATATGGCAACAACCCTAAATGACGGGCACGTTTAATAGCTTTAGAAAGCTTACGTTGCTTTTTAGCACAAATAGCTGAAATACGGCTAGGAATAATACGGCCACGCTCTGAAATATAGCGAGACAACAAATCTACATCCTTATAATCAATTGCTGGAGCACCATCGCCAGAAAGTGGACAACCACGAATACGGCGAAAAAATACATTGCGTACCATTGGTACATTTGCAGGCATGGTTGTATTTTCGTTTGATCTAGACATTAGCCTTCACTCCTCTTCTTATCTGCAGAACGTAATGGTGCAGAAGGTTCGTTGCTTATTTCATCTACTTTAATCGTAAGGTTACGAATAATATCTTCACTAAGCTTATATTGACGCTCAAGCTCATTTACTGCATCTGCAGGAGCATCCAAGCATAACATCACGTAATGACCCTTACGGTTCTTTTTAATTTTATAGGCAAGAGAGCGTAGCCCCCAATACTCGTTTTTAATCACTTTTCCGCCATGATCATCCACAACCTTACTGAATTTCTCAGTAATCTTTTCAACCTCTTGGGCAGACACGTCTTGACGAGCTACAAAAGTACTTTCATAAAATGACATAAGCATTTTCCATGTAATAATCGTAAAATCAGGATGTGCAATATACAGATTTTCGAAGCCGATGCAAGCAAAAGAACAAAAAAAATCAGATACAACGCTATACACCCACTTCTTTTCCAAAGAAATGGTATTTCACTTCCGACTTCGCGCTAATATGCGGCAGCGCAACAAGCAAACATCACCAGGGCTTTTACGCTCACAAAACCCGTACAAACAAGCTTAACGCCTCCGTTACTGCGCCTCAACACTTAACATATCGGACATAAAATTTAGCAAGCTTAACAAATCACGTTACCTAAAAGTTAAGCTCATGCTGCAATGTGATAATATCTTTTGGCAAACAACTACCTTGCCTACATAACTGCAATTCCAGCACAATCCGCAATTTCGCCTTGCCAGATTTTGGAAGTTTTTCAGGTACAATAATGTTAATTGGAACATCCAAATTATCACTATAGGCAGGCACCTTACCTATACTATCTTCTACTGTATGAGTAGCCTTTGGTAATTTGATTGGTTGAACCTGAATATATTTCATGCCTTTAACTTTTATATCAACACTGTCCCTAACCAAATAATACCCCTCTTCTATTGCAATACTTAAAAGCAATTTCAGCACTGAACCGGCAGCAACATGATTTGTTTTTTGCACCAGATTAATTTGCGTGCACGCAGCCGAAGACACAGCGTTATCATTTGCAATGGAAGCCATTGTACCAGAAGACGGTATCACCCCCTCATCCGACAATGTAGGCATTTTTAATATTGCATGAATCATATGACAATAATTTAGTGGTGAGCGTACCATATCATCATAAAACACACTGACTAATTTTGTTGCCATAGCACTCCAGCGATCATCTTCTGTGATGTTATATAACGTAATAATATTATGTAACATAACTGCATTATCCGATGGCACTGAAGCATCTGAACCCGCCTTAATATTCACCAAGTGATAATGCTGTTGGTTACTGGAGAAAAAACCATCTTCCCCATTATCCCAAAATAGCAGCTCTGCCTTTTCCATTAATGCTCTTGCTTTATCAAGCCATGATGAATCTTGGCTGGCATCATAAAGCTCTAACAGCGCTTTAATAACCCATGCATAATCCTCAAGAAAACCAGGCTGGGAACCAAGTTTATACTCACCTTGTTCATCTGTAAGCACCATTCTAAATAAATAACCATTATTACCTACTAATTGATCAATCATTGCTTGGGCCGACTGCAATGCTTTTTGCTCATAATCAGAGCGATCCAATATTTTAGCAATTCTAACCAGTGAATACACCATCATTGCATTCCATGCGGCAATTGTCTTTTTATCTGTAAAAGGCTTATTACGAGAATTCCTAATTTCAGTTAGCTTTTTGATAATAGATTCAATGGTTGTCGCATCATTAGAATTGATAACATCGTGCGTTTTAAGAACAATAACACCAGCTTCATTTTTCTTTGCTTTTTTCATACTACTAAGCGACACAAGGTCATAGTATTTCTGAAAAACTTCATAATGTTTTTTAGTTAAATGTTCCTCTATTTCATTTGGCGTAAACACATAATAAGCACCTTCAACTCCTGCAGTTTCTGCATCGAGCGCGCTATAAAATAAACCACTATTGTCCATCATGTTATGAATAACAAAATCAACTGTCTTTAGGGCGATTTCTTTATCTCTTATGTTACCAAAACACTCATAACTACAAGCATATATAAGCGACATAAATGCCTGATTATATAACATCTTTTCAAAGTGAGGAATTTGCCACTGATCATCTACCGCATAACGATGAAAGCCACCTTCAACTTGATCAAATAATCCGCCCGATGACATCGCACCAAGAGTTTTATCAACAATCTGTTCAATATTTTCGTGCTGTGTTTTTTTGTATGCGTCGAGCAAAAATAATAGAAAATTCTCATGAGGAAATTTTGGCGCCTGAAAGAAACCGCCATCGTTGGTATCAAACACTCTTTCTATTAACGTCATTAATTCTCGAATTAAAAATTCCAGAATTAAACTCTCTTCGCTCTCTTTATGCCTAGGCATTGTCAAATTTTGTTGCACACCTTGTGTAATAAGATCTGAGGCATGAAAGATATGTTCTTTATTTTGCATCCATGATTGGTGAAGAACTTCTATAAGTTTTTCAAAATCTTCGGGACCTTTTTCTATATCAGGTATAAATGTTCCACCTGCAAAAAACGGCTGAAGATCAGGGGTAAGAAAAACACTGTTAGGCCACCCCCCTTCACGCGTAATAATTTGCCTTGCCGTCATATAAATATCATCAATATCCGGACGCTCTTCCCTATCAACCTTAATATTCACAAAAAATTTATTCATCAAACCAGCAATACGCTCATCCCAAAAAATGACCCGCTCCATAACATGGCACCAATAGCAGGTTGAATAACCAACACTCAAAAAAACAGGTTTTTGTAATTCTTTTGCTTTCATTAGTGCATGACTAGACCATGGATGCCAATCAACCGGATTATGGGCATGCTGACGAAGATACGGACTAAGCTCGTTTTCCAGTGCATTGGTATATTTCCAATTACCTTTCTCGTCTTTCAACTGGCTTTCATCAAACATCCCTAACGACCCCTTTTTTTATTTGAGATTTATTTTTTCTTAATTGCAGTTTATAATAGCTGGCTCTTTTAGTTTAACAACATGTAGGACAATATTATTATGAATATCGGACCCATCATTTATTTCATAGAACAACTTGCTTTTCTTTATTGTTTGGCATTATTTGTCCATATTATTCTGACATGGCTTCTATATTTTGACATTCTGAATCGTAATAATAACGTTGTATATAAAGTTAATGAAGTATTATTCCGTATAACAGACCCCGCACTTCGTTTTATTAGGCGATACCTCCCTAATCTTAATGGCATCGACATATCTCCTATCATTTTACTACTGCTGATTCAATTAGTAGTAGGCATGCTTAAAGCAAATTTTTAAGTGTCATTAAGAATTCATTAACCTATGAACCGTAAGATTGAATGATGTGTCCAATATCTTTCTTAAAAGGTGCCCCTATGACGTTTCACTTACTACCCAAATTTTTAACCATTGCTACAATACTAATATCTAATTTTGCTCTAGCTGCTGGTGGTGAAAAAAAAGAACCTGTTGGGGGAGAAGTATTTGAAGAAGCTAAAGCAATTAGCACCTGGGATATTATTGACTACATAGAAGAACACCGCCCTTTTCTTCGTGTTGGTGCCAAAATTAACATAGTAGAAGCATTTATCGAAAAATCAAACGTAGTGAATTTCCGTTTTGGAAATCTAAAAAAAGTACTGAACTTAAGTAGCATGTCTTTTAATGGCGCCAACCTTGAAGACGTCACCCTTAGTCTAGCCTCAATGAGACATATCAGCCTTCAGGGCGCATCGCTTAGAGGAGCAGATCTAGTGCATGTTGACCTAACCGAAGCCAATCTTATGGGCGCTGACTTTACCAACGCAGATCTTGCACACGCCAACTTAACACAAGCAAACATACTGGGTGCTAAATTTGATGGAGCAAATTTGTTTAATGCAAATTTTTATGCTACCTCAGGCGTAACCTTAGAAGAACGTGAAAAACTTCAAAAACGGTCTAAAATTTATCAGAAACTTGATAGAGAAGAACTTGAAGGTTATTTGGACAACCCAAAAGATGAGTAAACCCAAGGGAGTATTTAAACTACCCCCTATCACACATTAGCGCAGATGCACGCTCACTATATTCTCACACATATGAAATTTGACTTCTTCTTACATGCGGCGGTTGCTCAGCATCACCTAGAGCTATTGACTGCCTGACACCAGCCAGAACTGTTGACGGATCCTTTGCTGTGGCAAATGCTTGCCTATACCCTGCTATTATAGCGGAATCTGTTACAGTAATTTCTGAAGTATATAGTTTTATAGCACGATTATCAGAATCTACTTCACCAATACTAGCACCTGCTACTCCCAATCTGGCATCGGTTAGCAATGTTGACGGCAATCCCTCTCTGGAGAAAGCTTGCCTATCGCAAAGCGGCACAGTAGTTAATGATATCTTTTTTCTAGAAATATATAATTTCATGAAAAGATTATCCGAATTTACTCCAGCAATATCAGCACTCACACCCGCTCTACGCAACCTAGCTCCAATATCTTGCCTCAAAGCAGTATCTGCATTTAGGCTCTGACCACCCTCTCCTTGTGTAAGTATTTCCATTAACTCAGCAACTGCTACATTTCTTTTTAGAGTCTCACTTAACCGGTCTTCACCAGGTCCCATATATTTAACAAGAGAGCAATGATTGCTTAGTGCTGAAACAAGTGCATCAACACCATCAACACCAATATCATCTTCATTAAAATCAAGTTTCAAATAGGTTAACAATGTATTGTCTATAAGAGCTTCTGCTAGCGCCCTAGCAGTATCAGCGTCAATGCCCTTACCACAACAAAGACTCAAAGAGGTCAGTGATGTATTGCCATTAAGGAATCTTGACAGCGCTCTAACACCAACAACACCAATGGAACCATCAGAAAGCGTCAAAGAGGTCAGTGATGTATTGCCTTTAAGGCTATCTGCTAGAGATACAGCGCCGCTAGTACCAATGCCATTACCACGAAGACTCAAAGAAGTCAGTAATTTATTGTCTTTAAGGCCACCTGCTAGTGCTATAGCACCGTCAACGCCAATGTCAGTGTCACGAAATTCCAAATGGGTCAGCGACTTACTATCTTTAAGGCCACCTGCTAGTATTCTAGCACCTAAAACACCAACGCCATTACCACGAAAACTCAAATGAGTTAGTGAGATACTTTCTTTAAAGGCTGTTGCAAGTTCACTAAAACCGCCCGCGCCAATGCCACTGTGATTAAAACCAAATTCCAAATGGGTCAGCGACTTATTACCTTTAAGGCCACCTGCTAATGCACTAGCACCGTCATAGCCAATGATATTATCTCTCAGTTCCAAATGGGTCAGTAATGTATTGTGTTTTAGAGCATCTGCTAGTGCTACAGCATCATCAGTACCAAGGCGACACCGACAAAGCGCCAAAGAGATTAGTGATGTATTGTTTTTAAGAGCGTCTGCTAGTGCTACAACACCACCAGCACCAATACCACTACCACCACCACTAAGACTCAAAGAAGCCAGTGACTTATTACCTTTAAGGCCGTCTGCTAGTACTCTTGCACCGTCAACGCCAATGCGATTACCCTCAAGTATCAAAGAGGTCAGCGACTTATTCTTTCCAAGGGCACTTGCTAGCGCTCTAACACTATCAACGTCAATGAAATTACCTCTAAGTTCCAAATGGTTCAGTAATGTATTATGTTCAAGAGCATCTGCTAGTGCTACAGCACCATCAGCGTCAATGTCATTACCACAAAGACTCAAATGGGCTAGTGATATATTACCTTTAAGGGCTACTGCTAATGCTCTAGCACCATCAGTGCCAATGCCATTGTCATTAAGTGTCAAAGAGGTCAATGACGTATTCTTTTTGAGGGCACCCACTAGCGCTCTAACACCATCAACGCCAATGACATCACCCTTAAATTCCAGATGGGTCAGCGATGTATTGCATTCAAGGGCTTCTGCAAGCGCCCTAACAAAGTCAACGCTAATTTCAGAGCTAAATAGACTACTCCTACAAAGTCTTAAATGAGTCAATGAGGTATTATTTTTAAGGGCGCCTACTAGTGCTATAGCATGGGCAGCGCCAATACCATTCATGTTAAGATCCAAGGATAAAGAGGTCAGTGATGGATCATTTTCTTCTACTCTTTGCAACAATTCTTCACTAACAAACATTCTTTTTTCCTTAATATAATTTATCTTTTGAATCAATAATTCATTCTACATTATACGAATATTGATACATCATACGAACATTTCATCAGCCTTGCAACCACAATAACATTATAGCTGTTGTGATTAGTATCAAAGTGACTAGCGATAGCGACCACTTTTTGCACGAGTTTCACGAGCGTATAAGCCCTAGTAGCAGCTTTTACCTATACCCTCTACTATTATAGCGGGATCTGTTACAGTAATTTCTGAAGTCTTTTTTAGAAGACCTTATAGAAGGTTTCTTTTAAAAGTCACGCAGCATGTGACTCTTGGCAATTTCTGCAGATTTCATTACAGCACAGGCCTCCACTTTCCGTCATCTTCTCGGTCTTTTTTCTTACCATGACCGCCACGCTTACTCTTTTTCTTTTTCTTTTGAGGCTCTTTTACATCCAGAACACTCGACTCCTCTAAGATAAGCTCCGAACCCGCCACATAGTGCCTGAACAACTTCACTTCACCCTTATATTCACCTAATGGCCATTTCTTTATTTTTTCATCTGGACGCTTACCAACAAACTGAAAATGCTGATTCTTATACGAACTAAATTTTCGTGATTCTGTAATAAGCTCTTTACCATCTGGGTCATATAACGACAAAATTAATTCATCATTATCGTGAATTCCAAACACGTCTACCCAAAACACCAAGAACGGTGAATCACTTGTAAAATTTAAACGACTAAATCGACCTTGTCTGGCACCGTTTGCGTGTGGAACGCGGTTTGCAAAACCATAAGACATAAGTAATGTTGATATATAACGCAATTTTTTTTCTGTCTTCTTATCCCACAATGGGTAAATATTTAAACTCCCACACTGCACGGAAGAACTTCCAGTAGCCGGATCAGCCCCTGTGAAGGGGTCAACGGCTTTACCTTCATGTTTTACCGTAAACTGCAAATGTGGAAAATAGGTCATACCTGACAAGCCAACCTGTCCTATAATATGTCCTTTTTTTAGCTCCTCACCACGCTGAACCTTAATGCTTTTATGCTTTAAGTGACAATATTCCGTACGATACCCTCTTTTATGCTCAATAATAACACCATTACCACACTCACGACCTCGTACGGCCTCCTCACCAATCAAATGAACGCTAATATCATCCACATTATCCCTTGCATAAATCACCACGCCATCATCTGCAGCTAAAACATCAACCCCCTCTTTCATTTGGCTATAACTCTTGAGACTAAAATTTGTACTAAGGTAACCATCTTTAGATAAATTACCGCACGTATGATCTGTAATCTTTTCTTCTTCGGGCTGATGATCAAAATATTGTGATACAAAACAATCTGCACCATAATTGCAAGATATCGGCATAAGCATGTCCACCGCATGCGCAGATGACACCACCAAACTAAACCATATAAATATTACTATACTACGCATCATACCCCCCACTTTATCCAATGCAACTAAGACAATAACACCAATGTTTTTGACATAAACTCACGCCTATATAACACCATGACCACTAACAACGTCATGACGATAAAAAATATAGGGCTAACATACCAACTTGTTGCCACCATACCAAAATAATACGCACGGATTGAACTATTAAAATGCCTTCCTGCATTAGAAAGCATGGTTGCGGTTTTAGAAACATACCGCGTGGACTTCCGAATATCAAAGTGATTATCTATACCTTCATAATATACCGGCGCAGCTACAATTAATACTGCGGCATAATTAAGTTGGCGAATCACCCATGTGAGCTTAAAAAATGAGTAAATAAATATCACCACCAACAACGATCCTTTTATTAACCACAACTCAATTGTTGTATTGGCGATAAATGGCAAGCGATTAAACAAAGCAACACCCTGCGAGCCAAAACCAATAATAGTAATAGCGCCCGCTACAATAATAACCGACGTTGAAGCAAGAAATGTGGATGTTTTGAGTAAATTTCCAATAATACGAATATCGACCAGTCGCTCCTCACGGCGTATCATATGTTTGATCCACTGAATCCGATACCGATGCATCACCTTTACAAGGCTGCTTTTAGAGCCTCGCATATAACTTAAAAAGCTATATCCACCCCAAGCACCTAAAAAGAACAACAACGCCAGAGCATCAAGCCACCACTGCATTCATTTACTCCATTAACTCACTTATATTTATCTAGCTCCCAAAAGCTGCCTTGTGGCAAACTCTATATCATCTTGGCGCATTAACGACTCACCCACAAGGAAAGCAAACACACCTGCATAACCAACACGCAATATATCTTCATTTGTAGCAATACCGCTTTCACACACCACCGTATAATGAGATGGAATTTTAGGAGCAAGCGCAAGTGTTGTATTAAGGTCAACCTGAAGCGTTTTTAAATTACGATTATTAATACCAATCAGTGTAGTATTTAGTTTTAACGCTTTTTCAAGATCTTGCTCATCGTGAATTTCAACAAGCACATCCATACCCAAACTACGCGCCTTATCTTCAATTTCCATTGCATTTTCAAGTGTCACAGCAGCCATAATTAACAAGATACAATCTGCACCAATAGCTCTTGATTCAGTTACTTGATAAGGATCTACAATAAAATCTTTTCTGATAATCGGAAGATCAACATGCTGACGAACCGCAATTAAATCACTGTTTGAGCCGCAAAAATAATCTTCATCGGTTAACACAGATAAACACGTAGCGCCCGCTCTTTCATATGCCGTAGCAATACTTACCGGATCAAAATCTTCACGTATAACTCCCTTACTTGGCGATGCTTTTTTGACTTCAGCTATCAAAGCAACCTGCTGATTCATTGTTTTTAGTGTTATAGCCTCTGCAAATGGACGAGCAGGCGGTAATAACGGAATTTTTTCTAAAAGCTTATGCTCATAAATTTTACTTTTTCGTTCTTTAACATATTCCAACTTTTCTGCACAAATTTTGTACAGCACGCTATCTGCACCGCCTTGCTCTATAACCGATGGGGAAGCTAAATCTCCCATTAAATCAGTTCTAATATCATCCAACGCTGCAATAAGGTGGTCATCTGCCTGAACATCAATTTGTTCCACATCATTAAATGTATATGAATCCTGACCAGCAACATCACCAGAAGAATTATCTTGGTTTTGGCTTTGATCTTGAGGCTGTTGTTGTGCAGCTTCTTGTTGGGCCGGCTTTTCCTGGACAACCGTTTCCATAATTGCATTTCCTTGTAAGGTTTGATCACTAACTGGTTGAGCCGGCAGTGTAGCAGCTTCTTGTACTGATTCAAGCCCATTATCATACTGATCGGCAGTATCAGCAACATGCTCTACTTGCTCTATTACCTCATCAAATACTTCTTGCTCATCATCGGTTGGCTCCTGTGCAAACTTTAGTAAATCTTTTATATGATCCGGTAAATCATCGTCATTTTCATTCGATTCACTATAAGGTGAAACGGTTTCTTGCACTTCATACGTGCCTTCAAGGTCATTGGTTGTCACTGTAGTAGATTTTTGTGGACCATCAACCCTTACCTTAACACCATCTGCAACCGTTGGGTTATCTGGCCTAAATACTGGTTCAACGTAAACCCGAGCATTAGCAGTTTCTATAACAATTTTACTTGGAGTGGTTGCAGGATCAAATGGTAGGCCAGACGCTGTATAGCTTGGCGTAGCAGGAGCAGAACTACTGCTTGCAGCGTTATCATGATCATTATTATGATCATCTACCTGATCCGATGCCATGCCTTACCTATATTATAATGGACGTATATACACTGCCCATTATAATCACATATCATTAACATATCGTTAATAATACCATCAAATACCTTGATTATACTTACTTAAGCAGGGCTTGGTGAACCAGGAAAAGCTCTATCAACAGATCCTGATAATGTTGCATCAGTGATATAAGTATAACGATGGCGATAATCATCTTCTGTTTGAGAAGAGACTACTGCTGGAAAATATAAAATTATATCGTCTTTTAATGATGATATAATTTTAAAAAATGGATCCATACCATAAATATCCTCTAGTAGACATTTGTTCTTAGCATCACCTAACATTACATCAATATATTTAACTACTTCGCTGAAAACCTCTTTCAAAATAGTTCGTTTTTGCTCATATGTCTCATGTTCAAGCACTCCCAAAGGAGCCATCAATGCAAAATAATCTTCATAGAATGTAAGTTTATGCTGCATAAATTCTTCTATTAAATAATCTGTACTTGGTTCACAGTTTAACCGAGATAATTCAGTATTACACTCATCCAAAACTCTAGATAAATTTCTTTGTTCAGGCAAAATCAATAGGTCAGGAATTTGATTGATTATTCT
>CALCTU010000174.1 GCA_937907045.1 uncultured Alphaproteobacteria bacterium | reverse complement strand
TAAATGTTTTGAGTTCATTACAATGTAAGCACCGCCATATGCTTTTCGAGTGATGACGGTAATTTTGGGGACGGTAGCTTCGGCGTATGCATAAAGAAGTTTAGCGCCGTGGGCAATAATGCCGTCATGTTCTTGGCTCACTCCCGGCAGGAAGCCAGGGACGTCAACAAATGATACAATTGGAATGCTAAATGCATCACAAAAACGGATGAAACGTGCGCCTTTGCGTGAGGCGCTGATATCAAGGCATCCTGCTAAATGCATGGGCTGGTTGGCAATAAATCCAACGGTCTTTCCTTCCATGCGTCCAAAGCCAATAATAATATTTTTAGCATAATCTGGTTGCAGTTCAAAGAAATCACCTTCATCTACAATGCGTTCAATAAGTTCATACATGTTGTATGGTTTATTGGGGTTCTCTGGAACCAGAGTATTAAGAGACAAATCAACCCTGTCTGCATAATCAGAGGTGGATCGTGCGGGAGCTTCGTTGATATTGGATGACGGTAGAAAATTAAATAATCTTCTGGTTTGCAAGAGCGTTTCAATATCATTGTCAAAGCTTTTATCAGCAACACCTGTTTTTGTTGTATGGACACGTGCTCCGCCAAGTTCATCCCTGGATACGTCCTCGTGGGTAACTGTTTTTACTACTTCGGGTCCAGTTACAAACATGTAAGAGCTGTTATTAACCATAAACACAAAGTCGGTTAACGCTGGAGAATAAACAGCACCACCCGCACATGGGCCCATAATAAGGGAGATTTGTGGTATAACCCCTGAAGCTAGTACATTGCGCTGGAAAATTTCTCCGTAACCACCTAAGGAATTTACACCCTCTTGGATGCGTGCACCACCAGAGTCATTAATTCCAATTACAGGAGCTCCAACTTTCATGGCCATATCTTGGATGCGACATATTTTTTCGGCGTTTGTTTCGCTAAGTGAGCCACCAAGGACAGTAAAGTCTTGTGAGTACACAAATACCAATCTGCCGTTAATGGTGCCTTGTCCAGTGATCACTCCGTCGCCTGGAACTTTTTGTTTATCCATTCCAAAGTCGTGACATCGATGCTCAACATACATGCCATATTCTTCAAATGAGTCAGGATCAAGGAGAATTTCAAGTCGTTCTCTGGCGGTTAGCTTGCCTTTTTCGTGCTGAGCGTCTATCCGCTTTTGACCACCCCCAAGACGTGCATCTTGGCGCTTTTTTTCAAGCTGTTCAACAATATCTGTCTTCATATAAGCCTATGATTATAATTTACTTACGTATAGCAAAGACTATACGGTCCTCTTTTGCCGCAAACATAACAAAACATGCACCTAAGGGCAATAAAAAGATGGCTTTAGCTTGCAAGTATAATATTGTATGGTTTATGATGCCTGCTGTACTTATGCTATCTCGATTCATTTAAATAATATTATTCAGGATAGGTAAGCGGTCTTCTTGCGCTACAAAGATAGTGGGTGTTGAAAGTATAAACTATTATAATTGGATATCTTAGGCATTATCATGGCAGATGTTGATACATTACTTGAGGGGTATAAATCATTTTACCAACGTTATTTTGAATCAAATGATCCGCTTTTCAAGCAACTTAGTCAAGGTCAGTCTCCAAAAACGCTAGTTGTTGCGTGCAGTGATTCTAGGGTGGATCCGTCTATTGTGATGGATGCGAAGCCTGGAGATATGTTTGTTATTCGGAATGTGGCGAATTTGGTGCCGCCATATGATGACTCAGGTTCGGGTTATCATGGGGTAAGTGCCGCATTAGAGTTTGCTGTTCGTGTACTGAATGTAGAACATATAGTGGTGATGGGACATAGTGGCTGTGCGGGTATCGCAACCTTGATAGACCCTAGTGGCGTTAAAGACACGGATTTTATTGGTGAATGGGTGGGTATTGCATCGGACGCTAGAGCAAAGACATTTGAGGTAGTGGTGGATGATGCGAGTGCAGATCAAATTCAACATACATGCGAGCAACAGGGAGTCTTGCATTCTTTAGCAAATTTAATGACATTTCCATGGATTGCTTCGCAAGTACAGGAAGGTAAGCTTCAGTTACACGGTTGGCATTTTTCCATTAAGGATGGAAGGTTAATGCGTTACGATCCGGCAAGCGCTAAATTTGTCTGCTAGTTAGAAAACTTAGCCATTTCTTGCTCTATAAAAGGTATTTCGTAGTTAGTGCCAATTGAGTACGCTGCAATATTGCTTAAGTGAGTGTAGCAAAGTCCTGTCTCTTGGTGCCACTGATTAAATGCATCTTGTGCCTTTGTGAAGTCGCGTTTTGATGTGATGGGGCTATTAACGTCTACCTGAGCGTGTTGCAGGGCAAGGGTAACATCTTTGGTAAGAATGAAGCCGTCTTTTCTTATATAACGCAAAAACCATTGGCCGGTATTTCCTCCTAGACGAGAGCCATGTTTTTTAAGAAATGCTAGTAGTCCTACATAGTCGCTTTCGGGCCAGTTGGCGATAAATGCTGCAAAGCTTCCATGTTCTTTGGCAACTTGGGATATAAAGAATGCATTGTCACGAACAGTTTTGATTTTTTGGCCATGACGTACCACGCGTTTGTCATGGATGTATGCGTCCCATGCTTCAGGTGGTAGGTGGGTTAGTTTATTAACATTGAAATCATGAAAGGCCTCTTCAAATTGAGGCCATTTATTGGCAATGACGGTCCAGTTAAAGCCAGCTTGATTAATGGCTTTGGTCATCATGGCTAAAAATCGATCGTCAGGCAGTTGAGAAAGCTGTGTGTTGCTAAGTGGGTTGGACAAAATGGAGTGTAATATATCTGAGCCACCTTTGCGTTTTTCTGCCATAGTGAGAATGGAGGTAAATGATTGAGCCATAAGGATTCCTGCTGTCTATTGTTATGCAAGTATTCTATGGGGCTAGTTTATAAATAATCAAGTGAAGTTTTTGTAATTTTTTAAGCAAACTTGCAAATAACAGCTATCGTGATTTCTATTTTCAATGCGTGTGGTCACAGATGCAAAAACAGACGCTTTTACTTGCCTGTGTGGAGGGTGTTTAGTAAATGAATTTACAAAAAGCTTTAATTATATTAAATAACTCTAAAGACGCTTATGTATATTCCTGTGGTCCCGTAGCTCAGCAGGATAGAGCAACAGATTCCTAATCTGTAGGTCACAGGTTCGAATCCTGTCGGGATCACCATTCCTGAAGCTATTATTTGGGGCTACCCCAATTAGAGGGGGCTTCGTAAAAAGTGGGAATTAATTGGTTGTTTAATAGGTAGTAAGAAAGGTTAGTGATATGCTAAGAGGTGATAGTGGAGATGCTCCAGCTACAAAGTTTGAGGGTGCAAGTGCAAGTGATAAGAAGGAGCAATCAATTGCTTTTATAAGTGGTATTATTGATACATTAATAGAGTGCGTTGGGCTGGTAGATGCTCAATCAGCTGGGCAATCGCAAGGTTTCGGATTTAGTGACTTTGATCGGGATGTGCAACAACCTGCTTTACCTGGATCTGGTGGTGTGGATCATGATTTTGGTTTGGTGGGACGTTATTTGGGAAGTCAAGAAAGTGCCTCTTCGCGTGCTGCTGTGGCAGGCGTTGAAGTGTTGGGTTTATTAAACGGTATAAGAACAGATTTGACCAATTACAGTACTACTGGTGATCAGGTGCATTTACAGCAAGCTGTTCAAAAGGCGGAGTCTCTTGGTGGTGCGATGGCAGGGGATGTAGGGTATGGTGTGGATGGTTCTGTGACACAATTGCGGAGTTTGTTGAGTGAGCTGAGCTCTGGTTCGCATTCCCGAAGTTGATTTTTGAGGGCATTGTTGCTTTAACTTTACTGATTAACTACTTGTTTGCGCAGTCTTTTTGGTTATTTTTGTTGGGTCGTTAATGGTATGTTAATGCTTTGCTTAAAAGATTTTTAAGTATAATTTATCCTGGCATATACTCCAAACTATTGCTATGCTCAAAGCAACAATCCTATGGCTTTTTTTAAAGGGGATTTTTTGCATTGAAGAATGTATCTCAAGTTCGTGTAAGTCAGTTAATGGCGTTATGCGTGTTGTTTGCTGGCATGTTGTTAGCGAATATGGGAGCGTTTGCAGTAAGCTTTGGCGATCCGTTGGTAGATGCCGCAGATAGAGGTAATAAACGTGATATACAAGCCATGCTTTCTGATGGCTATGGAGTGGATAATCTTGGAGAATTTGGTGTTACTGCCTTAATGAGATCATCCTACAGGGGATATAGAGATATTGTGGTGTTGTTGCTGCAAGCTAATGCAGATGTAGGGCTTGAAGATGTTGGCGGTGAGACAGCGCTTCACTTAGCTGCACGTCAAGGACATGTATCTGTGGCACGGCTCTTGATTGATTATGGTGCGGATGTAGATATGGCCGATAATGAGCAATGGACACCGCTTATGCGTGCTGTTGTTAATGATAAATACCGTATGGTACAAGAGCTTATAAAGCATCACGCTGATATTTGGCGAACAAATCGTCAGCATTACAGTGCTATGTCTTATGCGGTGATGTATAAACGCTACGAAATAGTTGAGCTCTTATCCAAAACTCCACAAATTAAAGAAGCTTCCGCTCAGCAGCGCGACGATATGCATACGTTGGCACGGTCTCATAAAAATCCAAAAATGCTAGAATTGCTTGAACGAGTATTGTCGCGTATGCCCAAAGACCCGGTATTTCCTGAGGGAAGTTCATTAGAAGAAGAAACATTTGTTCCCAAGAAGCAGGAATCTGCATTGCAAAGGCTTATTGTTGGTGATGCTAAACCAAAAGTGAATGTTCCAACGTGGTTTTCTTCTAAGAAGGAGGTAAAGAAGTCAGTGGTTGAGCCAGCGAATGAGGCCTCTATTCTTAGTAAGTTTTCAGAAGTCAGTATAAACACTGGTGAGACTGAAAAACGTCCTGATGATAATGAAATTCAAGATGCATTGCAAAGATTGCGCATGCAAATGTTACGTAGTGATCAAGAGAGTAAATTTGTAACTACTCAGACATTACTTTCTAGTGATGAGATGTTACTTAATTTAGTGGAAGAAGAAAATGATCATCCTGTGCAACCTCAAACTGATCTGTCGTTGGTTCAAACAATTGAAGGTGTTGCTGAGGTTCGTCAAAAACAGCAACGCAAAGATTTAGCCATCACAGCCAAAGCGCCTCAGAAAAGTTTATCACAGAAAGTAGCAGTGCAGCCAATTAATAAGTTTGAAGTTGGCTCATCGGTTGAACAGCAATTGGCCAAAAATGTAACAGTAATTGAAAAGCCTCAACCTAAAGAACGGTCTCAATTGGTGCCTGCACAGCAGGTTGTTGCCAATATTAAAGATAGTATGGTGTATTCAGTTCAGCTGGGTGTGTTTGATGCGATACCAGCGGCGCTTGCTAAATGGCACCACATGCAAAATGCTGCTTATGATGTGCTAGGTGCTTATGCGCCATACATCAAAAAGGCACAGTTAGCTGGTAGTAAAAGAGTATTTTATCGCTTAAGGGTTGGGGCGTTTGGTACAAGGGAGCAAGCACAAGACTTGTGCGATGGTCTTAAACTTGGTCGTATGGATTGCTTTGTAGTTAAAATGTCTAAGTTGGATATTGATAAGGCAACACGAAAAACTGCTAATCTTGATGTTGAGCCGAAGTTAAGTCCGGTGTCTAAGAAAAAAGAGGTGGTAAAGGCAAAGCCAATTAAAACGCTAACACCCGCTATAAAAAAGGTAACTTTAAAGCCAACCAAGAAATTATCGGTATCGAAGGGTAAAAAAGATGTGAAACGTAAAGCTAACGTGCCTGATTCAAAAGTGCCGTTAGCTTCTTCGGACTTTACTGCTTATTTTATTCCTGTGCCTAAAGTAAAGCCAGTTATTGTTCCAGACGCGCAGGATTTGGCGGTGGTTTCTGTTCCCAACGGTAAAATAATTGATGATATGCCATGGAAGCAAACTCCGGTTGTTCCTAGTGTTAAAAAAGATAACAAAAACGCATTGCCTACTAACAATGCTAAGTTAGCAGTTGGTGTTAGTGGGCCTTCTAAGGTGGAAAAACAAATGCCTGTGCCATTAATCCCTCGGCGGATGTCGGATAAGAAGCAGCCAGCTAAGAGTGCCTCCAAGTCACCGGTAACTAGGCCTTTAATGAAAACTGTTGATGTGGCAAGTGACAAAAAGGAAAAGAATAAGAATGAACAAACACAAAAGCAGCAGAAGGTTAACGAGCCAGTTCAGGCGACGGTGAAAGAAGCTCCTGTGGTTGATGATTTGCCTGAGCCCGTAGAGGGGCTTCCATGGAAAAAAGAAGTGCCTGTGGCATCGGGTGCTCAGGTGCCTGTGCCTGCTGCAGAGGTAAGTAGAAGGCGTAATCAAGTTAAACTTCCATCACCTGAGCCAAAAGAGGTTCCTAAAAATAATAAGAAAGTGGCATCAGAGTTGAGTGCGGATGGCTCGGTGGCGTATGAACTTGCGCGTCAGAAGGTGCGTAGTAAATTTTTAGGAAAGAAAGAAAATAAAAATAAACTGATGCTCGATGAGTTCAAAGCTGAGTATGAAGCGTTTTATAAGCAAATAGAAAGAGAGTTAAATGATCCGGATTTGCGGAATAATAAAGTAACATCGGTTTCTGAAGCTGTTTTGGTCCCTGATGCTAGTTATGAACGTAAGTTGCTAGGTTTTGGTGATGATGAGGCGCTTGAAGCCTCTAAGATTCATCGTTCTAGGCAGGCTGCGCATAGTTCTAGTGGGTCAACCGCAATGACGAGGTTAAAAATTGGTCCGTTTAATTCGGAGCGCCATGCTACGGACTATTATTCACGTATGTTTAAGTATAATCAGTCATATCAACGTGTGCCAATGATGTTGATGATGCCTCGACAAAAAGGTGGGCGTATTTTTATGCAATTGGGTCCTATGGGCGAAGATTTATCGAGGCCTGCATGTGACATGGTTAGGAAAAATGCATTTACGTGTGATCATATTGATGCAGAAGGTTCCCGTATTTTTGGTAAAAGCAAAAAACCAAGCAATGGCAGTTATTGGTTGGAATTGGGAACGTTTGCAACTTCAAGCCAAGCTGAATATTATTGGATGTCTTTAAAGCAGGATCATGCCAATACCCTGGAAGGTATTGGTATGCAGCTTAAAGCTACGCATCATGGAGCTTTTGGTGGTCGTGCAAAATCATTGCGGGCAGGGCCAGTTTCTACAAAATCTGAGGCTAATCAGCTTTGTCATCGCTTAAGAGCGGTGCGTGCTGCATGTGTGGTTAGATAATTTTATATAATGAGCAATTGCCTACAGCCAGATCCTTTTAAGATTTGGCATTAAGGGTGTTTGTATTGTTAACACTTACCACTACCACTGTGGATGCAACACAGATGCCTTTGTTTATCGATGATGTTGTGTTGCTACTTATTTGCTAGCATTATATTTGGGGCATTTGTTTGCTTGTAAGCGTATCAGATGGTCTGCTGATAATAGTCCGCCACCACTGCAAATTAGTATAAAAGATAATGAGGCCCAGTAAGCATGGTCAATGCTGCTTTGGTAGGTAAATTGTATAATTGCAGTCATAAATAGCAGGGCGAAGGCGCCAATTCTGGTGCCAAGTCCAAGTACCAGCATAATAGGGGCGATAATCTCGACGGAGGTTCCTAAATAAGCAGCTAATTGTGGGCTTAGGCCGGGTACCGGGTGCTCATATTCAAATAATAATAATGTGCTATCCCAGTTTCCTTTTCCAATTCCTAAGAAGCCTGCTGGCAACTTAAGGGTTCCTGATTTGTAAAATACATATGCTAGGGTTATGCGGGCAGATAATAATGCTAGAGGTGTAAGTGCCTGGGCGATACGAATTTTGAACTCGGCTAATCTAAATAAAGGTGCTAATTTAGTAAAGCAAGCAGGGCAGCCTTTTGTAGGTGAGTTGGTCGTATTTTCCTCGGTCATGTTGTCCTCGTGTTGGTAGTTAAAATAACTGGTGTAATGTCACATCTTATAAATAAATGAAATACAAGCTACAGATTTTTACATAAAATTGAGATAGTGTAAAAGTAATATTTGCTTGTTTGATGTTTACTTCGTTAAGTGCCGTGATATGGTTACATTTTAAATATTATGTTGGGAAGTAGGTGTGATGGTTAGTCAGAATCCTTTTGAACTTTTTGCGCTTTGGTTGGAAGATGCAAAGCAAACGAGTCTTAATGAGCCAACCGCAATGACATTGGCTACGGTATCAGAGGATGGAATGCCATCTGCGAGAATAATTTTACTTAAAGGTTTTGATGATCGTGGTTTTTGTTTTTATACAAACTTGACTAGCAGGAAAGGTAAAGAGCTTGCCGCAACGCAAAAAGCAGCATTGTGTTTTTACTGGGATGAGCTTCATCGGCAAATTCGGGTTACAGGAAATGTTGAGCGTGTTTCAGAAAAAGAAGCAGATGATTATTTTGCTTCACGAAGACGTGGAAGTCAAATTGGTGCTTGGGCGTCCAAACAATCAACGATTATGCAAGATGAGCATGATTTGCCAAATCGGGTAAAAGAAATTGCTGGGCAGTTTGAGGGGGGTGATATTCCTAGGCCACCATTCTGGTCTGGTTTCCGCCTTATACCCAGAGACATAGAATTTTGGGAAGAGCGCGAATATCGCTTGCATAGGCGTCGTTTCTTTACAAAAACTCCTGCTGGTTGGCAGGAGGATATTTTGTATCCTTAGTTATTGGCGGTATGTTGGTGTAGGTGCCACATGGCAATGGCAGCGGCATTTGAAACATTAAGGCTTTCCATGGTAGGTTCCATCGGAATCTTTACTAGCTGATCGCACAGATCTTTTGTGCGATTTCTTAGGCCTTGACCCTCTGCCCCTAAAATAAGAGCGGTGTTGTTGCTGTATGATGGATCGGTAATGCTGGTTTGTGTGTGGCCGTCCAAGCCGTATATCCAGAATCCTGATTTCTTAAGTATCTTTATGGCATTGGCAAGATTTGCTATGGTAATAAGTGGAACTTGCTCTATACCTCCACATGCGGTTTTTGCTATGGTTCCGGATAGTTCCGGGCAGTGGTCTTTTGTAGTGATAATGCCTTTAATACCAAAAGCAGCTGCGCTTCTAAAAATGGCGCCTATATTATGTGTGTCTGTTATGTGGTCCAACAACAATAACGGACCTTGGGTGATAGACTTTAGCTCTACAGGTGGTAGAGGGTAGGTTTCCACCGCGATATTTTGGTGAATACTTCCTGCGGGCAACATATTATTTAACATCTGCTTGCTAATAGGATGTATTTTAAATTTTTTTGGGATGTCTTGTTGGTAAAGTTTTTGGCTCCCATCGGTAATATAAATATTTTTTATATTGCGCCTAGGATTATTTATAGCAGCAAGAGAGGCGTGTTTTCCGTAGATAATGCAATGGTTGCTCATAATATTTGCCAGATTGTAACTGATGGAATATGCATTAATAGAAACTTTGGCTGGATTGTACCAGTTAATTGCAAG
>CALCTU010000173.1 GCA_937907045.1 uncultured Alphaproteobacteria bacterium | reverse complement strand
CAATTGCATCAATTTTTGAATGACCGATTTGCTGAAGGTGTTAAGGAACATGGTTTAAGAACGCATAAAGTGTCGGGGTATCTGTCTGTTTCGGCTGTGAATGAGGCTATTATTGCCGAGCTTGCTACTCTTGGGCCGTATGGGATGGCTAATCCAGAGCCTAAGTTTGTATTATCAAATGTAGTTGTTACTAAAAGCGATGTGCTTGGTGCTGATCATGTACGGGCATTTATTGCCGATAACCATGCTGGTGGTACAGGTGGTTTTATTAAGGCAATGGCCTTTAGAAGCATGGAGACACCCATTGGTCAAACTTTGTTAACGCACATTGGCAAGCCTTTGGATGTATTGTGTAGACTCAAACTAAATTGTTGGCAAGGCAGAACAAGTGTAGAGGTTTTGGTTGAAGATGTTAAAGTGTGCTGATGCGATGTGTTGCTTGCAAATGAAGGGGAGGCTTTTTATTTATGAGTAGCAAACATATGAGGCACTAGCGTTATGCTCAGTACGGTTTCTTAAAATTTATTTAAAGGGGGCCATATCCTTACGTAACATACATATTTACATTCCTGGAAGGTTGCCCCGAGGTTTGCTAGATCCACTGCCAATAACTCTAAAAGCGCCGCCAGTAGTATGCAGACGGTGTTGTGGAAGTCGTTGCGGTTCTGGTGCTTGTTGTGAAGTACGTGGCATTTGTGAGGGTGGTAGAGGGCTGGGCATATCGGGGTTTCCTCTTTTTCGGCCATCCTGTTGATTAAGAAGAACTTTTTCAAGCTCTTTGTGATCTGTGTCGGTTATAGGGTAATCTGGCTTGGGTGCTGGAAATTTTCCATGGCTAGCTGCGGCCTCAACAACAGATTTTGTAATTGTGTTGATGGTGCTGAGATCAGTCACTTGGATGCGGCTTGAAGGTTGAGTCGTTGTGTCTAGTATATAAACGTTGCCATTTGCTTCTAATTGATAAGAATCTAAAACTTCTTCGTTCTTATAGATTATTCTGGCTGCCATGTTGTCATGGTCTCTATCGGACTGGACCAACTCTATGTAGGGATTGGCCTTGGGTTTACTTAGTTGTTTAAAGCCTTGTTTTCTTTCTTGTTCGGTTTTTACTATTTGGGTAAAGCAGTTTTTGAGTTGCTCTTGGAGGGGCGGTTTGTTTAACCAAGGAAAACTGGGTTTTAAGGTGTTGATACATAGTTTAAAACCCTCTACTGCTAATTGGGTAATATGTGATGCATTAAATACCGTTGTTCCACTAGTTATTTTAACAGCACTGGGGTCCCCCTCAGGTTTTATATAGAATTTCAAATTATCATAGCTAACTAATTTGTAGTCTGGATTGAATTGACTAACTATAACTTCGTGAAATCCTCTTTGATTTTGGTATACGCCTATGGGCGCGTCTTTGAAGGTTTGAAAAATAAGCTGTTGCATTTGCGCATAGGTGTCGGGTGCGCTGCTTGCTTGGGAGGTAGTTTTATGTACTTGTCTTAATGCTGTATAAAGTCCGTTGAGTTGGGTAATGTCGACTTGCCTTGGGTGTTCTTTTACATCACGCCCGCGATTGGATATAGTGATTGTGGAGGGCTTGCTGCGACAGTCAACAATAACGGTATATTGTTCTTCTGGGTTGTCAGGAGATGGTGTGTATAAAATACTCCACATTTCTGTTTGTTTACGGTAACCAAAATGGAGTGAGCCTTCCTGATAGGGGCTAGGAAAAGATTGAGGTATGATGAATAAATTTTTGATAGATGTGCTAACTTCACTGATTGCACTATTTAAATCTGTTTCACCTTCATCGGGAATAGGGGATAAACTCAAAGGTGCTGGTCGTTTTCGTGAAGATTGGTGGCTTCTTGGTGCAGACAGTGTGGTTAGTGCTGTTAAAATTGGCGATTTTTTTGATGTAAAATCATCGTCTTTAAATGCTTTTCCTGTTTCTGACCATGTAAACTCTACAGATTCATATCCTTTAGCTTTAGAAAATGATATTGCATAAGTATTGTCACCTTCAGCATAAAAAATATTATATTCATCACCATCAACGAAAATACTCCAATTACCCTCAATTTCTCCTTTAATGTATTTAGAAAATAACTCAAATGCGAGTTCTTGAAATTCAGCTTTTGTGTTATATTGCGTTTGGGCTTGAGCATAGGTAGCTCTAGCAGGTTGGTCAATTATTCCCATCATTTTTGCCATAGTTTTTTGTATTTGCTCTAAGTCGGAATCTTGCAAAGAAGTTGGTTCAAGTTCAGTGCCATGTTTATTTAAAATAGTGACAGAATTTGGATCCATAACGCTAAAGTGAAACTTATAATTTCCAAAGCGTACCTCGCGCCAATATACACTTTCCTCTATTATGTGATATACACCCAGTACATTGTTACATTCGGGGTCGGGGTCGCGATACTTTGTTCCTGGATATGTGCCCCTAAATTTATCATAAATAAACTTCTGTAAACTAGACCATGCGGTGCTGCTGGTGGTAATGGATGAAGTAGAAGGAGTATTCCAGTCAACCAACTGTGCTTGATAGTCAATAGGTGCTGAAGAAATGCTGCTTGGATCTGTTGCTGTTCTTACTTGTTCAACTTCAGCAAGAAGGCCGTCTATATCTGAGCTAACTGGCCTTGATTCGATGCCATCAGCTGGCATATCGGCCGTTGGTGTTGTACTTCCGCTACTATCAGGGTAAACCATAGTGTTTTCCTTAAAATTATTACGAAGTTATTTTTTTTAACTTATTAGTAATTGGATGTAAAGTGCTCATAAGGTGAAATTATGAGTGGCTTGCTGTCCATGATTATTTTAAGGTCCTGGGTCATAGTGCCAATAAGTACGGTATTATGAGGTTGTGTGCTATGTTCGGGTAGTGTGAATAGCAGCTCATAATCATCGCCACCATTGATTAATTGACACAAAGGAGTGCGAGTAGCAGCAGCCTTGTCTGAAATAGGTATGGCTGTACTGAGAATGTGTGCACCCACCTTGCTTGCTTGGCAGATATGGTGAATACTTGCAGTTAGTCCATCGGAAATATCAGTGCATGATGTGGCCACATTTAAGAGTGACTGTCCCAGTGTTAAACGCGGAATTGGAATATCTAATTTTTCTTTAAAATAAGGAGTGTCGGGGTAAAGCGTGCCCAGATATGCATCACCAATCATGCCGCTTACATAGAGTTTGTCGCCAGCTTTTGCTCCTGAACGGGTGAGTGCCTGGTTGGGTGGTACAGTGCCAATAGCGGTTAGACCAACACATAGGGGGCCATGGGTGGAGGTGGTGTCTCCGCCAATTAATCTGCCACCATAAAGATTAATGCTGGTGTGGATTCCGCCAGCAAATTCTTTAAACCACTGTTCGGTGGTGCCAGTGGGCGCGCTGATGCTTAATATATATGCAAAGGGGCTTGCGCCCATGCTTGCAAGGTCAGATAAATTAACTGCTATTAGCTTTTGAGCGATATGGTTGGCGGGTGTGTTATAAAAAAAATGGATGCCTTCATTTAAGGTGTCGTGCGTAACAACTAGTTGCTGGCCTGGTGGAGGACTAATTACAGAGGCGTCATCAGATAGGCCCAAAGGGTCATCGGCGATAGGTTTGAAATAGTGGTCAATAATGGCAAATTCGCCCGTCATGGCTATTGCTCTTGCTCCATAGGGCGAAGATCTTTTGCGATATTATCTAAGATGCCATTTACAAATTGGGCGTCTTTATCTTGGCCAAAACATTTGGTGATATCAATATAGTCATTCAGAATAATGCTGGTGTCGATGTCACGATAATGTGCCAGCTCAAAGCAAGCAGCTTCTAATATAATGCGAATGACGTTATCAAGGCGGTCTAATTTCCAGCCTTGTGCGAGGTGCTTCGTGATAAGTAGGTCAAGATTTTCAGCATGTTCACGTGTGCCGCTTACCAAGCCACGCAAGCTATCTGGATTGGGTAGAATGTCGTGGGGTACTTGGTGGTAGTAAGTCAGAATGTCAGTAACTGCTTGGTTGGCAGTTAGGTCGTGGTTCATGGCTTGTGCATACAGTGCCTTGACTGCGGCTAGCCTGGTTTCGCTTTTTTCTTGGTTGGTAGTATTGGTCATTATCTTATGCAATATGGTCTTGTTTAATATTAAGCATCGTTAGGCAGGCATCTGCTGCACGTCGGCCTACATTATGGCCATCTTTATCTGCGCGTGCATAAGCCTGATCACGATTTTCGGCTGTAATGATGCCAAAGCCAACAGCAAGTTGGCGCATGGTAGCCATCATATTAATGCCATGGGCACTTTCTTGGCACACATAGTCGTAATGGGAGGTTTCTCCGCGTATCACGCATCCCAGTGCCACATAGCCATCATACTTGCCAGAATTCTGTGCCATGCTTATGGCTGCTGGAATTTCAAAACATCCAGGAACATCAATAGTGGTGACCTGGTGACCTTCTGAAGTAAGCAGCGCTTGTGCCTGATTGTGAAGCATTTGACAAATGTCATCGTAGAAGGTGGCTTGTATGATAAGGATATGTGCCATGAGGGGTGTAATTGGTTAGGTTGAGTAAGGGAAGTATATGTAGCAATAATAGATAAAAAATGAAAGAAGAAAGTCGTGTTTGGTGGGAAATGGTTAATAAGTTAATAAATTACCCTTGCCCAAAGGTGCTGTTTTTGGTATATGTGTCGCAAAATTGATACAAAGTGTGATTTTAAGGAAGAATTGTTATGCATGACAGATCTATTACATTTAATGACGTTATAGAGCAACTAAAAGCTGGTGAAGTTGCTGACGATTTAGCAAAAGTTCAAAGAAGAATGCGTTTTATTCCCAGTAGAGATCAACAATTTGCTCCTTCTGAATTTGAGGGATTTAGTATTACCAATTCTGAGATCGCGCGTTTTAGAAAAGCACTTAATGTGAATGTCATTGGTGGTAATCCTGGTGATAAAAATAAGTTGCTTTGTAATGTTTTGCAATTAGATAAGCCTGTCACAGATCGTTTAGCTAAAGTGAATATGCTGCTTAAGCTAGGAGCTAGCCCAAATGCATTTGATAATCGTGCATGGAACCTTGCTACTAAAATGTATAAGGATGCTGTTGGAAAACGAGATGGTGGTGCAATGAGACAAGCCGATAGTATTTTGCGTCAATTGCGCGAGTATGGCGCCAGCATATCGCGAGAAATGGTTCAGAAATTACCAGCTGGCTATAGTTTTCGTCAAGATCTTGAATCTTTAGATAGTCTTTCGGTAAAATCAAAAAAGATTCAATCAGAGGCTATTAAGGCCATTCTTGCGCTAAATGAGCTTATTGAGGCGGGTGGGGATATATCTGAAGTCAAATATGTTGAATTTGCGGACGTGATAGGAACTTATAGTGAAGACAAAATCATCAAGCATCCATTACATGTTGCTGTGGATGCAAAAAACTCTGCAGCGGTTGAGGCGTTAATATCCTACGGAGTAGATGTTAATTGTCCATGTTATGGCCTATACCTTAAAGATTCAGACGGTAAGCATAAAGAAAACCCTGATTATATGTGTGCACCACTTCAAAGAATTAACAAACAACCTCTAGAGTCGGATCTTTGGCATGCTGGTCAGGTGCTACAAGATGTAGGAGCAATAGGTAGTGCTCGGCTAAATATCAAAGACGCATTCAAAGGTTTTTCAATAAGGGGTTCATCCTTTGTTGAGTTTTGTCTGATGGCAAATATAGGTGTGATGAATGGTCGTTCACAAGCTATGACATGTCCTATTTATGATGCTAAGGTTAAAGGTGAAAAACGTCATCCTAAGCTTACAGGGGTGGATGCAGGCATATTGTTTGAAGTTTTAAATCCTCAGGAAAATGTTACTGAGCGTGTCAAGAAAGTTAAGTTATTATTAGCCATTGGTGCTGATCCAAATGAAGTTTTAAATATAGACGAAGCAGAGCAGAAACGTGGTTGTTTGGCTGCAACACCCATGCGTTATGCAGTTATGCTATATAAAAATGCTTTGGGCAGAGGTGATTATAAGGCTATGGTAGAGGCATATGGTCTTATTAAATGTTTGAAAAGCTACGGTGCATCAATTACCAAAAAAGATGTGCCTGAGGTACCAGAAGGAGCTCCGCATTATGGACTTATTAATGGTTTGTTGGGTGAAATGGCTTCGGATGTGCTGAGTGCTGGGCAAATAAGAAAGCATATTAATGAAATAAATGATAAAATTGAGCAAGGAGGTGCGCTAACGCCTCAAGAATTACAATATGTTGCGCACCCTGAAATTATATTTGGCGCTAAAACGGAGGCTATAAGTAATCCTGTACTTGTGGCGTGCAAAGTGAATAATAAAGGAGCATTAAAACAGCTTCTGGAAGCAGGTGCATTTGTTGACTCAAGATTTGATGCCAAGACTGCTTCAGATAAACGTCATCTTCACATGACCCCGGCAATGGTTTGTGCCTCAAAAGGAGATGAATATGCAGATTTATTAGCAGTATTGCTGAGTCATGGTGCAAATGTATACCGTACTCAGGCAGGCGATAAGGTAAGGGATCTGACTAAATCTACGGCACATTATGAGTCTTCTTTGTGTATGTTGAAGGCTTGTGAAATCACCTCTAGCAGGAATGCGGAACGTTCAGAAACACTATGGAGCGTTGCGGAGCAAATAAGGCAGTTTCGTGAACTACAACAGCAACAAGTGCAAGAAAGTCAGGTGCAAACTGCCCAAGGGCCGCGTTTGAAAAAACGTCCTTCAGAGTCAATGTTGGATGCAGATGAGGGTGAACCCCCTGCACGTAGAGGCAAGAGGGAGGTTTCGTTTAGACCAGCGACGCTTGTTAGAGATGGGGCAACTACAGAAGCTTTAAATATGACTCTTGATGAACTACCTGATAGTCCTCAAGGTAGAGGTTTTGGTGGGTTTGTTTCATAATTAGTATTGAGAACAACGCTATACTCGATTATGGTGCATCCCTTAGATGAAAATAAAGATCCTTGGGCACTATAATGTTAGATCAGCAACGTTTTATTCTTACTCTTTCATGTACCGATGCGGTAGGTATTGTTGCCGCCGTTGCTGGTTTTTTAGAAGATAATGAATGTTTTATCATTGACTCAAAGCAATGGGGAGATGCGGTTACTAAAACATTTTTTATGCGCTGCGAGTTTGAAGCTCAGGGTAACTGTCATGATATCGAAGCTTTGGAACAAGCATTTTTACCAATTGTAAATCGGTTCTCAATGCGGGCGCAATTTTATGATAGCGGTCAAAAATCCAAATTATTGGTGATGGTGTCCAAACAATCTCATTGCCTAAATGCAATTTTATATCGGTGTCACTGCCAATTAATGAATGCAGATGTGGTAGCAGTGATTTCTAACCATAATGACGTCAAATCAATGGTAGAGCATTATGATGTTCCGTTTCATCATTTGCCCGTAGATAAGCATAATCGTGCTGAGCAGGAGGCGGCTGTATTAGATCTTAAAAACCGCTATGAGGCAGATTTGTTGGTGCTTGCGCGTTATATGCAGGTGTTGACGCCATCAATGGTGGCCGGACTAAAAGGACAAGCAATTAATATCCACCATTCATTTTTGCCAAGTTTCAAAGGTGCCAAACCCTACCACCAGGCGTATGATAATGGTGTAAAGCTGATTGGGGCAACAGCTCATTATGTTTCTGATGATTTAGATGAAGGACCTATTATCGAGCAAGAAGTCACGCGTGTGGACCATAGCTATACACCTGCTAGCTTGGTAGCAAAGGGACAAGATGTGGAGTCTAAGGCGTTAATTAAGGCAATTGATTATCACATTAATAGGCGCGTTATGTTAAATGGTAATAAAACGGTAGTATTTTAGATGAAGCCAACAGACGCACACATAGATGCCATTATTTCTACTGCCCTTGAAGAGGATTTGGGTAAGGGAGATATTACTTCAACTCTTGTGGTAGACCAAGATGATAAGCTTGCTTTTGTGATTGCTGCAAGGCAAGATTTGGTTTCATGTGGTGCTAATGTTGCTCAGGCGGTGT
>CALCTU010000172.1 GCA_937907045.1 uncultured Alphaproteobacteria bacterium | reverse complement strand
TGATGGTATAAGGGGTACGGCTAATACTCCGCCTATGACCGCTGATATTGCTCTTAGGGTTGGCATGGCTACCGGAGCTTATTTCCGTAATCATGAAAAAGATCAAAAAGATCATAAGGTTGTTATTGGCAAAGACACCAGATTGTCTGGTTATATGATAGAACCTGCATTAACAGCGGGCTTTATTGCCATGGGAATGGATGTCGTATTGGTTGGTCCTATGCCAACTCCTGCGGTTGCTATGCTTACTAGATCTTTGCGTGCCGATCTTGGCGTGATGATCTCTGCTTCACATAATCATTTTGAAGATAACGGGATTAAGCTTTTTGATGCAATTGGTCTGAAACTATCAGATCAAGCTGAAAGCGAGATAGAAGCGCTAATGCAATCGGATGACCTTGAAACTTTGTT
Source organism: uncultured Alphaproteobacteria bacterium (assembly GCA_937907045.1). GTDB lineage: Bacteria > Pseudomonadota > Alphaproteobacteria > Rickettsiales > UBA6187 > CALCTU01. The sequence goes on along the minus strand of CALCTU010000172.1, from coordinate 7,970 downwards.
AGCAAAGCCAAGTGATTTAGGTAAGGCGAAAAGGTTGGACGATGCGGTGGGGCGTTATATTCAGCATGTTAAAAATACTTTTCCAAGGCAACAAACCTTAGCGGGTCTTAAAGTTGTTTTAGATTGTGCAAATGGTGCTGCTTATAAAATAGCGCCTGCAGTATTATGGGAGCTTGAAGCTGAAGTGATTACGTTAGCTGCAGAGCCAGATGGATATAATATTAACCAACATTGTGGTTCAACAAGTCCACAGATGCTTGCCAAAAAGGTTGTAGAAAAAAAAGCAGATATTGGTATTGCACTGGATGGTGATGCAGATAGGTTGGTAGTATGTGATGAACAGGGTACTATTGTTGATGGTGACCAACTAATGGCCTTAATTGCCAAATATCAGCGTGATGTTGGTTTGCTTCAAGGTGGAGGGATTGTTGCAACCTCTATGTCTAATATGGGTCTAGAGCGTTACTTGGAGTCTATAGAGCTTCATCTTAAGCGTACAGAAGTGGGGGATCGTTATGTTTCAAAATTTATGCGTGAGCATGGTTATAATGTAGGTGGTGAACAAAGTGGCCATATTATCATGCGCGATTATGCTACTACTGGTGATGGGTTGGTTGCTGCTTTGCAAGTGTTAGCCGTACTTGTGACTTCAGGTAAGCCGGCAAGCCAGGTATGTCATGTATTTGAGCCCTATCCCCAGGTACTTGAGAATATTCGTTATGATAAATCGAAGCAACCATTAGAGAATGTGGATGTTAAACAGGCAATTGAATCTGCCCATGCTAGTCTTGGTAAAGATGGCAGGTTGGTGGTACGTAAGTCTGGTACGGAACCCTTAATTCGTGTGATGGTTGAAGGAAAAGACATTGACCTTGTTAATAAGGTAGTAGGACAAGTTGCAGGTAGTGTGAAGCAAGCTTCTTAATTTAATTGTTGAGGTGAGTTTTGAATTATCCGCCACGTGTTTTGACTATTGCCGGCTCCGATTCATCGGGTGGAGCTGGTATTCAGGCTGACTTAAAAACCATGACGTGTTTGCATGTTTATGGCATGAGTGCGGTGACTGCAATTACATCGCAGGATACATGTGGGGTGTATGATGTTATGCCTGTGAGTCCAGCTATAATTGCTAGTCAGATTAAGGTGTGTATAAATGATATTGGTGTTGATGTTATAAAAACAGGTATGTTGGTTGATCAGCATTCCATCAGGTCGGTTGCAAAAGCTATATCTGATTATGGGTCAAACATACCGTTAGTGCTTGATCCGGTAATGGTTTCTACTTCAGGTGCCCGTCTGCTTAATGATGATGGTGTTGATGCGCTTGAGCGTGATTTATTTGTGCGTAGTTTGATTGTAACGCCCAATTTGGATGAAGCGTCGGTTTTGCTAAAAAAAGAAATAAAAACGATTTCTGATATGAAAGAGGCGGCACATACTATTTGTGCTACGGGACCAAAATGGGTGCTTATAAAAGGTGGTCATGCCATAGGTGATAAGGTTAATGATGTATTGGTAGGTCCAGATTTTGAAGAGGTATATAGTAGCGCAAAGATTGATACCAAGCATACCCATGGTACGGGCTGTACATTGGCATCTGCGATTGCATCGTATGTTGCGCAAAAAAAAGCTGTGCCTGAGGCAGTGAGACTAGCTCGGTTGTTTGTTAGGAGGGCTATTGAATCTGCGCCTGGTTTGGGGAAGGGAAGTGGCCCTTTGGGATTTAATGTAACAGACATCAAGTAGGTAAAAAGATGGTACATATGATTTATGTCACTTTTGGGAGCAAGGAAGAAGCGATCAATATTTGTAGGAAACTAGTGGAAAAAGAATTTGTTGCTTGTGCTAATATTATCAATAACGTTGTATCGGTTTATTCTTGGGAAGGGCAAGTGCAAGAAGATGCTGAAGTTGTGGCAATTTTGAAAACCTCGGATGTGCTTGTAGATAGTGTTATTGCTGCCATAAAAGAGGACCACAGCTACGATATTCCTGCGATTTCGGTGATAGAAGTAACAAAGAATAACGAAGAATTCACAAAATGGCTTGAAACTTGCGTCAAGATATCGTAAAAAACCAACCCTCTTGTTATGTTTTTATCATAACAAGTAGCTGGTAAGAAAAATGTTGGGGTATGGCCAAGCGGTAAGGCAACGGTTTTTGGTATCGTGATCCCTGGTTCGAATCCAGGTACCCCAGCCATCCACACCTTTTCAAAAATTCTCCGTTTTATGTTTGATGTCCACAAACCCCAATAAATCTAGGGGTTTTGGCGTTTTACCTGTGACCTTCACGGGCAATAAAAACTCCAAAGATGTCAGATTTTGTCTCTCTATCTCCCGTTTTTCTCTGTTTCATGTGACCTCGCCTTTCAAGGTCACACGGCTCTGTCATCCTTATATACCAATGGTTTTAGCAAAAACCACCCGCGTGACCTTCAACTGTTTTTTGAGAAGCATTTGCCACCTTTGGCAGAACCAATTTTAAACTAAGTTGTTATTGCAATATACCCCCATAGGGTATATTATGAGAGTGCAAGCTACAAGGAGTTATTACATGTCAGAATGCTGCAATAAAAATGAGAATCCCGATCATAGTAAGGAAGTGTCAAGGCTAAACCGTATCTCTGGTCAAATAGACGGCGTTAAGAAAATGATTGAAGAACGCCGTTATTGTCCTGATATAATCACACAGTTGCGTGCCATAAGTTCTGCAACAAAAGCAGTTGAAGCCAGCCTGTTAGAAACACACTTAGGAGCGTGTGTCACTGAAACTTTCAAAGCTAAAAACAAAAAAGACCAGCAGCAAAAAATTGAGGAGCTTATAAAATTATTTAAAAGGTTTGATTAACTATGAAAAAAATTTCTTTAATACTTTCTTTGTTCTTTTTATTTACATCACCGGCATTGGCGAAAACCTATAACCTTGATGTTGCCTATAAACAGGTTAACATTACAGGCAAACCGCTAAAGAAAATTGCCATTAACGGTACTATTCCCGGCCCAACATTAGAGTTTACTGATGGTGAAGATGTCACCATCAATGTTAACAACCACTTAGATGAAGATACGTCTATTCACTGGCATGGCCTATTGCTTCCTGGGGAAATGGATGGTGTCCCTGGGCTAAATGGATTCCCTGGAATTAAACCTGGTGAGACATTTACGTATAAATTTAAAATAAGACAGACGGGCACTTACTGGTATCACTCACATTCCAAAGGTCAGGAACAAGATGGTGAATATGGCTCAATAATTATCAGACCAAAAGGCAAAGACCCTGTACAGTCTGACCGTGATTATATTGTTTTGTTATCAGACTTTCATGAGGAAGATTCCAGTACAATTATGTCTAACTTAAAAATGTCTTCCGAATATTACCAATATGCAAGGCGCACCGTTGGTGACTTCTTTGAAAGTGCTAAGAAACACGGGTTTAAACGCGCATGGGAAAATGCCAAAATGTGGGGTGAGATGCGTATGCTGCCAACCGATTTGGCTGATGTAACGGGGTACACATTCCTTACCAATGGTAAAACTTCCGATCAGAACTGGACGGGATTATTCAAAGCCAGAGAGCGTGTACGACTACGCTTTATCAATGCATCTTCTATGTCGTTCTTTGATATTAGGATTCCAGGGTTAAAAATGCATATAGTGGCATCAGATGGACAAAATGTTGAACCTGTGCCCGTTGATGAGTTTCGCTTTGGTGTGGCAGAAATTTACGATGTTATTGTAGAGCCAAAAGAAAACAAAGCATATACGATTGTTGCCGAACCGATAGACCGTACTGGTTTTGCTCTTAGCACACTCGCTCCAAGAGAAGGCATGAAAGGCAAAATACCAAAACAAAGAGAACGTGCTCTACTAACCATGAAGGATATGGGGCATGAAATGGATCACTCAAAAATGGATCATTCCAGTATGAGCATGGAGGATATGGCGGCGATGAACGAAAGCGGTTGGGCTAAAACAGGTGCGCCGAAAAATGCAAAAGTGCTTGATTATTCAGACCTTCGTTATCGCGGCATACAAAAAGATAAACGTGATGCCGAGCGTGAAATAGTAGTGCGTCTTGGTGGCAATATGGAGCGTTATATCTGGACAATGAACGGTAAAAAATACCGCGATTCAAAACCGATTAATCTAAGGTACGGTGAAAGGGTAAAATTAACTTTCATTAATGAAACCATGATGGCTCACCCTATGCACTTACATGGCATGTTCTTCCAGTTGGAAAACGGACAACCTATAGAAAAGTTACCTAACAAAAATATGGTGATTGTACCCCCTGGCGATTCATATTCTGTTTTGCTTTCTGCTGATGAGCCAGGCGAATGGGCGTTTCATTGCCACCTGCTTTATCACATGATGGCCGGAATGATGAATAAGGTGGTAGTAGCAAAATTAGATGCAGAGGATATGCCTGCACCGATACAATATGAAAATGGAGGGCATAAGCATGTACACTAAAATTACCAGATTTTTAGCAGTTTTATTTATTGCCTTTCCAGCGTTAGCATTTGCAGGTGAAGGGCAAACTATTTTCCACTCTTTTAAACTGGAAACGGATATAGGCAATAATGGTGAGAAAGCGGTTTATAGTTGGGATTTTGACGGCTGGATCGGCGGTGACGTTAATAAACTGCATTTAAAATCCGAAGGTGAGAAGGTTGACGGGCAAACTGTAGAACAAGCTGAATATTGGGCTATGTATAGCCGCAATGTGGCAACTTTCTGGGATGCACAAATAGGTGTGCGTTTTGATGAGCAGCCAGAGTCCACCAGCTATTTAGTAGCAGGAGTTGAAGGACTTGCTCCATATTTTTTTGAAACAGAAGCGCATTTGTTCCTTAGTGATGATGGTGATGTTACTGCAAGGCTTCATCAATCCAATGAGTTTCTGCTTACCCAACGGTTAATTACTGAGCCATATCTTGAAGTTGATTTTTCTGCACAAGATGTGCCTGAACTAGAAATAGGCTCTGGTATTACCAGTGGTGAGTTTGGAATACAGACCCGCTATGAAATTACCCGAAAGTTTGCGTCTTATATTGATTTTAAGTATGAGCGTAAATTTGGCGAAACCTCTGCTATTGCAAGAAAACATGGTGAAAACAGAGATGATTTTATTGCAGGTGTAGGGGTGAGGTTAATGTTTTAATCAATCTGGTTCAATCTTAAACAAACATCGATATTGCTTGGCTTTTTTATCCCAAATAATTGCATTGCCTTCAATGTTGAAGATATGATTGAAAATCTTACATAGCCTGTCCTTTCTTTTTACTACGCTGGTTGAAGCAGCAGAACTACTCCAATCAATTACACCATAATTAAGTGCAAAATCATACAGCATGTTCCAGAGCACAGTGGGTTTACCGGCTCGTGATTTTGCCATTCCAAGATCAGAATATGTAGCAGTCATACTTTTTCCTCGGCATGTTAATAATACTGTGTGGCCATCAGTAAATTGAACTGTAACTTCATTCCATCTTGTGCCTGGCACAACATGTCGAAATTTAACAATTCCTGCCCGTTTTTCTTCTTTTTCAACTTCATTTTTAACCTTTTGACGAAAATCTTTTAGCAACTCATCGGGTTTGCTATTCAGGCCAAGTGATCCTTCTACATTGTAATACAGCATATCACTAAGACATAAAAACGTAGCTCCTACTTTTTCCATTAACGAAATGGTGTCATTATCTAATTTACGCAAGCTGGAAGTAATAAAAATAAATGGCTTGGAATCTCTTGAATTACATAATTTGGTTATTGCATGCTTTAGATGCTCTGATTTATGGTGAAAAGTAAGATATACAGGGAAATGCATAGATGCATGCGTTAAATAATCACCTATTTTGAAGGTATGGATATAATCATTCAATCTCTGGAAGTCAGATTTAACATCCAATAAATCAGCCAGCATATTGCAGAATTTATGCCACCTTATTTCATAGACTGCCAAAGCATAGCTATCGATTTCTACCTCGGTACAATTTTTTGGAAACTCTGTGCATCCGCATATAGCAAGACATTTGCTACTACTTTTTTTGATTATCGACCTTGGGCATCCATCTAACCCAGGTGCGGGACATGGATATGATTCTGCGTATTGTCCGGTTGGACTTAGGTAGGAAGAAAAACTATTAAATTCACGGTCTAAAAAAGACTGCCATTCATAAAGTGGCGCCTTGCATCCATTTGTTTCAATTACATCCCACAGCCGTTCTAATGCCCATTTCATGAACGTCTCCTTCATATTTATTAGTAGGCTGAAGGATAAAGCCACGGGCTTTTAACAAACTCTCAACCAGGTCACTATCATCATCCCTTTCAAAAATAGCCTTATTAGGAGGTACTATTCTTACAGTCCTGGCTCTTTTAGCATTATCAAATTTAATTGAAAAAGTTGCTGAGACAATTGAACTATTTCTTGATATTTCACCATCCCAACTGTTAGAAGAGAAATAATCTTTTGTATCTATTGTTTCCTTGTCACCGTGAGCACCACCGATAAAACGCTTAATTTGAGTTAGTTTTACATATTCTATGCCATCTATGTCGGAACAAACCAAGCTTGCTGCACCATCAGTAATTAATGGTTCAAGGGTATACTTTGTTTCACTTAGAAAATAATCACTACTGCCAAATAAATGGCGGCCAAAAACCTCCAGATATAAAACTTTTTCACCTTTAGTAACAGAGCCATTGATTGCCAGCTCATTATCAACTCTATCGTAAATTATTACATCATAGCTCTCTGGACGATAAAGAATGGTTTGAGGTTCACCATTATTCAAACTTCCCTCACGTTTAAAAGGTTTTCCATGTCTGATGAGAAAACATAACTTTCTACCATGATCATATGGAAATACTTTGCAGCTACCACCTCGATTATTTTGAACGAACCAAATATCAAGATCTTTTTGAATTTTTAGAATAATATCATTATCAGGATTTTTTGCTGTTGTAGATGATGATTCGGCACTTCTGAAGTGCTCAAATGATTTTGGTTTAAACGCCAATGATTCTGCATGAAGGGATTCTAATAAATCTGGTCTTAAAACCCAAAACTGAGCAGCAATATCAGCTGGTGTAGTTTGTGGTGTAAAAATTATCGGTATATTTTTTTGTTTGGCAGATTCAAGTAGCACATCCATCTTTTCTTCAGATGCCATTTCATTTACGAAAAATAAAGCATCTGATAATTCGACCGGCATATCATCATTTGCATTTAAGAGTATTGATGATAGCAGCTCATAATCAAAATTTGCTGTGCCATTTATTTTTATATCCATGCCCTTATCCCCCAGATATTCTTTATAAGGTAGCAGAAACTCCAGCAATATTTTTGGTTCCAGCTTTTTCAAACTACCTGGGGCAGCAAATCTTCTTGGATTGTGTGTGCTCATAACTTATGTCCGTTTTTTTATTAAATCATTTCATCTTCCATCTTCTGTTACTTTTTCATCAAATGGGTAAAACACAATCTCAAGCGCCCTTGATTTTCTTGGTTTCCTACGCCGTACATAGCCTTTTTCTACCAATTTACTTACCCCATCATAGGCACTTGTTGCTGTTATACCTAACTCATCTGCCAGCTCACTATATGTTGGGAACGAACCGTACTCATCATGTAGTTTTTTTATGACCCTAAGCGTGTTCTCCTGAATCGGTGTAAGCGGTTCAAAAGACGCAGGCAGAGGATCAGCATCCTTTGCTGTCATAACAATACTCTTTGTTTTTGGTGCATCCCTTGCGTGTAAGTGGCCTGCTTAGCCACCATATAAATATAAGCCTTATTTCTATAAGGTTCAGTTGAAATATAAAATCAGACTTACAACTGACAGTCAATTTAAAAAAGCATCTTCAAATGATTTTTTTCATGTAACCCCCTGACAGTTTTCTATCTTTTCGCAGATTACCTTAGTGCAAAGCACCTAAAACAACTGGAGATAAGCACTATGA
>CALCTU010000171.1 GCA_937907045.1 uncultured Alphaproteobacteria bacterium | reverse complement strand
CGGGTATAAGACATGAAAAACCTCCTGTTTTTCTTATTGCTTATAACACGGAGTTTGTCAAATCTCAACAGAACCTAATATTTATGATAGCGGCGGCTTATTTTGTTGCCGGTAAGTTATCCTTGTTTTTATCAATACCTCCTGGTTTTGCCACGCCTGTGTGGCCGTCAGCTGGCATTGCGTTGGCCGCTATCTTAATTTTTGGTTACCGTTATTTGCCAGGTGTATTCATAGGTTCTTTTGCGACCAACCTTATGGTTGCCTTAGATGCGGGGGCATTGGTCAGTACCTTAACACCTCATTTAGTGGCGGCAGGGATTGCTGTTGGTGCAGTATTGCAAGCAACATTGGGAGCATGGCTCGTAAAACGCACAGTTTCTATTCCAACAACATTTAATCATCCCAAGGAGCCTATAAGTTTATTAATTGGTGGTGGAATATTTGGTTGCATAGTTAATGCTATTATTGGTCCATGGGTGTTGTTTATAGCAGATGTAATTCCCGGGGAAATATACTTTACTAGTGTTTTTACCTGGTGGGTTGGTGATGTTATAGGTGTTATTTTGTTTGCTCCAATGCTGTTATTGGTAGCAAATAAGGCGAACTCTAATATAAGAAAATTTATTGTAGGTGGCCCAGTTATAGTATTTACGGCAATTGCCCTTCTTTCTTTTCTGAATATTAAAGAAAGCCAATTTAAAGACAAGCAGAATGCGTTTGAAGTGATTGCACGTGATATAGCAACTGAATTTGAAAAAGATATAGAGGTTTATCTCAATATTCTGGCTGCAAATGAACGGTTTATCAATGCTTCCAATTATGTTTCTGGTGAAGAATTTGAAGTATTTACGCGCGGATTTCTTAAACATCATTCAAGCATTCAATCGTTGTCATGGAATCCAAAAGTTACATATCAAGAGCGTAAGAAGCATGAAAAAGAAATACAAGATCAAGGGTTCCCAGATTATGTGATAAAAGATAGGTTTGGTATCGGAGAGGTTAAGCCTGCTGAAAAACGAGATGTTTACTTTCCTGTTACATATTTAGCACCTTATGATGTAAATAAGGCTGCACATGGTTTTGATACATATGGTATGGATAAAGTAGTAGGGAATTTAAGGCATAAAGTATTAAACCAATCTAGAGATGAAGATAAACCAATTACTACTGGACGCATATCATTGGTACAGGCAGAGAATCAATATGGTCTTTTGATTTATAATCCTGTTTATAGTAATGAACTCAAAGATGATACTGTTGCTTCTCGCCGTAAACATCTTATTGGTTATACAGCAGGTGTGTTCATCATGCCTACGATGTTGTCAGGTGTTGTAGAGTTAGCAGATAAGCTGGGAGCACATGTTGTTCTTCGTGACCTTAATATGCCGTTAGATAAGCAGCTATTGTATGATTCTCGTACAATAAATCACCAAGAGCCTCAAGAGGAAATGGTTGTTCCAGATGAAGCATTATATTCGGACATTACATTTAAGGTGGCTGGGCATACGTGGGAGTTAACATTTATTCAAAAGTCTGAAAATATCATAGCAGATCAAGGTTGGTACTTATGGTATTTATTAATTGGTGGATTACTTTTTTCGGCTATTTTTGGTGTCTTCTTAATTGTTGTTTCTTCTAATGCTGAGGAAATACAAAAAGAAATAGGTGAAATAGAAGAGGAGGGTGGTTATAAAAAATTTCCGTTTGTGACCAATATTTCTGGTGTAATCTCTGCGTTTTGGTTTGCTGGTTTAGTAGCCATTATTATGATGATGTTTTCCATTGCGTTGTGGCAACAATTTAAAAGCCAAGAAAAGAAATTACTTCAAACTGTTATTAACGAAGAAATAGAAGCAATTACCAAAACTATATATAATAATATGAACAGCACTGTTGTTGCGCTTCAGCGTATGGCGCAGCGCTGGGAGATATCTGGTGGGACACCATTGGATCAATGGCATGCTGATGCTAAGCATTATGTAGAAGATTTTGAAGCTTTGACTACTGTAGAATGGGTAGATAATACATATCACGTACGTTTGATTGAACCGTTAGAGGGTAACGAAAAAGCAATGGGCTTAAATATTGCTTTTGATGAAGAGCGAAAAAAGGTTCTTAAGGATGCTGCTAAGAAGCACAGTATTACATTGACTCCTCCGTTAGATTTAGTTCAGGGATATCGGGCTGTAATAACGTATGTTCCAATACATACAAAAGAGCATTTTGATGGGTTCATGGTTGGTATTTATAATGCTGATACGCTGCTTAAAGATCTTTTTCCGGATGAGCAACTAAAACTACTGAATATCAAAATAAGAGATGGAGAAAAAATAATCTTCCAGGATGTGGATGAGGTAAGTCAGAGTGTGACTGATTCTGTGTTTATTACAGAAAAAACAATAACATTATTTAATCGTCATTGGTCCATTATGGTAAGCCCTAAAAAATTACTAATAGAGGGTCATGCGTCTATATTACCAACAGTTGTTGTGTTGAGTGGAGGATTGTTTTCATTATTAGTTGGATTTATTGTGTATATTTCGATTCTTTCAAATCAACGCAGTAAATTACTCAAGAAAAATGCAGTTGCACTACGTGAAAGTGAAGGGCGTTTAAGTGCTATTCTTGAAACAGCTCCAGATGGTATTTTGTCTGTTGATCATAAAGGAGTTATTAAGTCTCTTAATCAAGAGGTTAGTAGTATCTTTGGATATGAAGAAGAAGAGTTAATAGGACAAAATGTTACATTGCTACTTCCTCAAGAAAAGCATAGACAACATGCTATAGATGTGGGCAAGTTTGCTCGGTCAGGTTCAACTAAAGTAATGGGTGCTGATAGGAAGGTTGTTGGTATTCACAAGGATGGTCATGAAATTTATCTGGAAATAGGATTGAGCAGAACAGTAATGCCAGATGGTTCAATTAATATTATTGCTTCGGTTAGAGATATTACTCAGAGGTTGCAATCAGAAGCAAAGCTGAAAGAACTTTCAGAACGTATGACCTTAATTTTAGAAAATGCTGGTGAAGGTGTTTTTGGATTAGACGTTAATGGGTATACAACGTTTGCAAATAAGGCCGCTGAAGATATGCTTGGATTCACTATTGAAGAAATGGTTAATGCATCTCAGCATGACTTGATCCACCATCACTACGCAGATGGTAGAGAATATCCAAAAGAAGCATGTAATATTTACCAGGCTTTGAAAGATGGTAAGACGCACAGAGAAGATAAAGAGGTATTTTGGACAAAAAATGGTATACCATTGCCAGTTGAGTATAGTAGCAAACCTATTTACAATGATGAGGGCGATATTACAGGAGCTGTAGTGGTATTTAGGGATATTACAGAACGAAAGCAGGCTGAGGAGAAGATCCAAAAGGCAAATAAAGAGATAGAGACTTTTACCTATATTGCCTCCCATGATTTACGTTCGCCTCTCATAAATCTTAGAGGATTTACATTAAAGATTAATGAATATATAGAAAAACTGAAACAGATTATTGAAAAAGTGGATTCTAATCTTACGTCAGAAGAGCAGAAACTTGCAAATGAGTTATTGAAAGAGAAAATACCTCAAGCTGAGAAGTTTATTCATGATGGTGTCACCAGAATTGATAATATCACTTCGTCGATGCTGCAGTTATCAAGAACGGGTCGACGAGAGTTGTTGTTTAAAAAATTAAAGACACATGAAATAGTTAACAGATGTGCAAATGCTGTTTCTCATCAATTAGGAGATGGATGCGTTAGTATTGAAAAACTTCCTGATATTGTTGCAGATGAAGCATCGATAGAGCAGATTTTTGGTAATTTATTTGATAATGCGGTTAAATATTTGGAACCTGAGAGAGTTGGAAAACTGGAAATTTCATGTGAGCAGACGCTTACTCATTATAAGTTTAAGGTGAAGGATAATGGTCGTGGTATTGCAAAAAATGAACAGGATAAGGTGTTTGCAATATTTAGGCGTGCAGGAAATGTAATTAATGATACGCAAGGGGAGGGTATGGGGTTAAGCCATGTGAAAACTCTTATAGAACGTCACGGCGGTAATATATGGTTTGAATCTGAATTAGGAGAAGGAACTACATTTTTCTTCACCATAGATAAAAATTTGCAGTATTGATTTTCAGGAAATAATGAAAAATTGGGTATGATAAAACTACTGAAACTAAATTTGGCTAGGATGGGTGTATGATGCGTGTACTTATTGTTGAGGATGATAGATTCTTTTTCGAATTAATAAGAACATTTCTGGAAAATTATGACGTTGAGGTATGCAACGCAGAAAATGCGGCAGTTGCTATGCAGTTATTAGATAAAAATAATTTTGAT
>CALCTU010000170.1 GCA_937907045.1 uncultured Alphaproteobacteria bacterium | reverse complement strand
GTTGTTTGCTAGGTTCGATAAAACTAAAAAATGCTTTGTAGCTTTCTTGCACTTCATTTCCGCTATGCAATGGTTAAAGTAAAATCTCAACAGAACCTATGATAATATATAAAACCTTACCCTTTACCAAATGCTCCCTCAACATTTTATGATACTTTTATATTTTTTTTTACCGTAAAAAAGAATGTCGTTCCTTGGTTAAAATTAGATTCAAACCATATATCACCACCATGCTTCTCAACTAATGACTTTACATAACTCAGTCCCATACCTTTACCTTCTGTGTCTGCAACAACGTTACTACCTCGTCTAAATATAGCAAAAACTTTATCCTTATCGCCATCTGCTATGCCACGACCATTATCAGATATAGAAAATTCATGATATTTGCCTTTATCACTGTACGATATATGTAACGCCCCCATTCTTTCTTGCGCAACATACCTTGCTGAATTATCAATAAGGCCTTCAAATATTTGTTCTATTGAAACTTTATCACCAATAATATCTGGTAACGCTTCAATTTTTATTTCTGATAAATTATCTTTGTATGACTCAGATATAGTACTGATACAGCTATGAACAATGTCATTTATATTAAGAGTTTCTAATCTTAACTCACGTCTTCCTATTCTTGATAATTGTAAAATACTATCCGTCATAACATCCATACGGATCACATTTTCCTGAATGATTTTTGACGCTTGTGGTATTTTTTCTTCTAGCAAACTTCTTACTAAACCTTGCTCTTCGTTCGAGAGGTTCGTGTCATTTTTTTGAAGGAGAGGCTCTATTTTTTTCAAATATTCTAGAATTTTTGCAGTAAAACCTTGTAAATTTATTAAAGGAGAACGTAAATCATGTGAAGCAATATAAACAAAACTTTCCATTTCTTTGTTTGTTTTTTCAAGCTTTTTCATCATCTCTTTATTTTCAGATAATTTCATCTTGTAATTTTTAGTTACACGATCAGAGAATTCTATAGCCTTATGGTTTGCTTTAGATAGTAGTACAAATATAACAAGCAATAGAATATCAATAATAATACCTCCAACAAGTATCATAATTGGCTGATTATTAGATGATGCTTCTCTAAAAGATTTCTTAGTTTGAATATGGAACACCCAAGTTCTACCATACATCTGAACTAGCACTTCATCCTCAAACATAGGACGGCTATCAAAATCAGCATAATTTACGTCATGCTCATCATATAAGATGTGAGTTCCATCAGATATCTTAACTCCAATATGGCGCTTTTCTTCTTCTAATGTTCCTTCCATCAGCTTCTTCATAATAAACGGCGCATAAACCAAACCTACAAATTTTTCTTTTCTTTTGTGTGTATTAGTGTCATTGCCGGACTGATAAAATGGAACGTAAAATAAGAATCCTGGTGTTTTTTCTGAATCTTGAACAAGTATAATTGGCCCCGTAATTTGTGCGTCTGCAGTATCTCTTGCCTTTTTTGCTGCTGTATAACGGTTTATTTCATGTGCCATATCAAGGCCAACAGCTGCTTTGTTAATAGATACCGGTTCAATATAAGTGATTGGCCAAAACTCTGTTTTATTATGCTTGGGCTTAATTTTATAATCAGACCGTTCTTTTCTTTTAACGTCCAAATATTCATCTAAGGATTTTTTGTTAGGAAGATAATGAATAACCCCCATACCATTAATACCGGGATATTTCTCAACAATTCTCATATTGTCCGCAAATTTCTTCCAATGTTCTAAATTAGTATCACCACCTTGTGCATGAATTGCAGCTACTCCAGACCATAACGCATCTTCATATTTTTTCATTCTTTCGGTAACAAGCTCAACAAGTTGCCTTGATTGACTATTAAACCGTCCTTTTGTCTTTTCTTCTACCTGGGTTTTAGTGAAGTACCAGGCACCAAAAGTTAACAACAACGAACTAATTAATACAATCCAATGCACAAAATGAATTCTAGAATACTTTCTAAGCTTTTCTTTTTCCTCTAAAATTCTTCCTAGGTCATTGCAACTTTTTACCTCACTCATGATCAAAACACCCACTTAAATTGTATCTGCGGGACATCTTCATTTTTTCCTTTTATACCAAACTTATTATGCCAATGTTGGTATTCAACACCACCATAGAAGACTCCTTCCTTCTTACCCATCGCGTGACCAATATCTACTAAAAATCTTGGAACAATCATTTGATTACTCCGATATGTACTACCTTCCTGACCTATAAAGTCTGCAAACCCTTCAAACAAAAATTTATGCTTACCAACTTCAAATGGTCTATTCCAAGCAACTGTTACTTGCCATGTTTTATCATTCTGGATTTTAGGATTATCGCGAATAAATAGATTCGTTTCAAAAAATGTAAATCCCGGGATATTTAAATCTATTGCTCCGCCATAAAGATATGCTCTTGTGTGAGCTTTCCCCTTCTCTAGCATTGTTGACACAAGAACATCTTTTATTATGCCATATGATAGCTTTTGTCCTGTTATTTTACTTAAACTAAACCGGGGAGCAAACTCACCATATGCAGTTGACTTTCCTGGATCGAAACGCGTTCCATCAATAAACATAAATGTATCGCCATATTTCCAGTCATTAGCATGTTCTAACGTAATAATAGTCCTAGCTTCTTCACCAACTTCATAGTTCCAGCCTTTTAATATTTGCATGTTAGTAGAATGCCAATTAATAAACTTTGCGTGCGTACTAAAAGAAAATAATATTGTTATTAAAAAACATGCATGCAAACTATTCTTACTTATTTTGCAATCCATATTGTCTACCTGATATCCATTTCAAACTATTGCTGAAACAATTCCTGATTCAACTTCACTATAGATTTTGTCATTAAACTTTTAAAAAATGGTTAATGTTCGGCAAACTCAGCCCAGCCATTTACATAAAAAAAACTCCCCTTAAAAGGGGAGCTTTTTTTGCCTTGTTTCTTTCAAAAAGAAATAAATGTATGAGTGTTTTACCTGGATTGATTCGCAATCATGCTAAGGCATGGTTGCTCACCCCTTTGGGGCGTACGCACGACCATGTCGTGCATACGTCCAAAAACAGCCTTCTTAGACTGTTTTTGTCGAACCACTTGTTCTCAGACTTAGTACCCCAGCCATTTACATAAAAAAAGCTCCCCTTAAAAGGGGAGCTTTTTTTATGTAAATGGCTGGGTTAACGAATCCAATTTCAAATTAGTCTCCAAATGCTCTTTGTCAATTCTTTTTATCGCCTACAAAAAACAAAATTTCTCCTACAAGCCAATAAAACCAGTCATTTTTCCTATTTGCACCTTTAGTTTTTTATAATTTTCTACGGGGTGGTAGTGAGATTCGAACCAGAGATTTCTTTATAAAACAACTAGCTTTGCAACTTCTGCAAGCCTAGCTTGATACAATTTTCAATAATACCATTATCATCTTTGCCTGAGTCATAGCATCCCTGTATGTAGGCTTCTGGTAAATGAACTATGATATTATGGTCATCAAATGATACTTTTACTTCCCCACCAATTGCTGCGGATATGATCTGCAGTGTTGCTTTATAGCGGGTAGTATTGTTATTTCCAGCCCATTCATCAACTATTTCGCATATACCACTTTTAAAGAATGATGTTTTTATCGGTTTTTCAGTTATTACCATTTGTTTTCCTAAGTTTTATAGTGAGTGATTATATCCGGAAAAGATCAACAGGCAATCCTGGAATACCACACAAATCAAGAAACATTCTAACGCATTGTAATTAAATAACAATATCGCGAAGTTAACTTGATGTCTTGCCACTTGTATGGCTTCATTGGAAGTGTAAACAATAACTGACAATGGAGGCTAAAATGTTACCTCAAACACAATTACCACAAATACCTGATTATGTTGCTAGGAATATGCAAAAAATTGCAGAAACTGGTATGAACGACTTAAATTTAAGAGAAATTGGTATACTCCTTTTTGATTGGGAAGATAAGTACGGTAAAGATTATGGTTATGAAAATTGCCGTGAAACAGTAGAGTGGTTATCTGAAAATTGGGAGCACTTTTATCAAATCAGAGATAGTTTTCTGAAAAATTAAAATTGAGTTATAAGTGTGATTATTATCTTCCATACAAACCAAATAAATGTAACGCAGTAAATAGTGCCTAAAACAGTACTAATCAATACTAATACACCATCTTTTTGAAGCATACCAAATGCAATAAATAATAACGCAATCGAAGGTATAAAGTTACTTAATGGGATAGGTAGCAGAACAACAAACGAAAAAAAAGCAATTACCAAACCAATCAGCCGTATTGCAATTTTGATAGTAAATATCACTAAGCGCGGTTTTATATAGTGCTC
>CALCTU010000169.1 GCA_937907045.1 uncultured Alphaproteobacteria bacterium | reverse complement strand
CCAAAAAAATTATGCCAGACCGTTTGGTGACAAAATTGATGTCTACGAATCACCTACACTGGATGAAACAAAATATCTAGCAAATGAGATTCATGAACGTTTTGGTTTCTAGGCACAATTATCCCTTGACTTGTTAGACCGAATCACCGATATTTTTGGTTAAATAAAGGGGTGGAAGATCGCCAGATTTTTGTTTGCGAGAAAGTCCTATAATTTAGACCCCTGGTTCATTTATTAAGGGACATGCTCATGATACTCCGCAGTTTCGGTTTATTTTTTAGTGTAATGGTGCTTGTGTTTGGTTTACAAGCAAAGGCTGGTGATGTAGTCAATGTTACCGTAGGGCTTCATCAGTCAGAAATTATTCACCTACCCAAAGACATGACCAATGTTATTATTGCTGACAGAAATATTGCTGGAGTGGTAAAACATGATAACCGTACCGTGTCGGTTATTGGCCATGATATTGGCAAAACGGACATCCGGATTATGGGTGGCAAACGCATTGTTCGCCAAATCAACCTCACGGTCACTCATGATTTGCCTGCCATTAAAAAATCCCTAAAGGATCTTTTCCCTAATCAAGTCATTGGTACGGAACTGGTTGGACAGTCCATTGCACTTACTGGCATTGTGTCTAATGCTCAAGTTGCATCGCGCGTGGTCAACATTGTGCAACAATTTGCTCCCAATACCCCTGTAGTGAACCTCATGAAGCTCCGTACTGGACAACAAGTAATGTTACGCGTTCAGGTTGGAGAATTAAAGCGCTCCGCACTTGGAAAGATGGGCCTTGGCTTACAAGGTATTATCAGCGCTGGTCATACGGTGCTTGGATCTCTTGAAAAAGATCAAAGTTTTAAAACACTGGCAGAACCAACTTTAACAGCTATTTCAGGACAAACAGCCGAGTTTTTGGCGGGTGGTGAATTTCCAGTGCCAATTTCTCAGTCCGGTGCCGTGTCGGTTGAATATAAACCATTTGGAGTTAATATTGACTTTACTCCTTTTGTATTGACCGAAAACCGTATTCGGCTGGATGTATCCTCTGAAGTTTCAGAGCTCAGCAAAGCTGGCGCAGTCAGTATTGCTTCCATGAATATACCATCGGTTTCTACAAGAAGGGCCAACACCACCATTGAGCTCGCCCCCGGAGAAAGCTTCATGATTGCTGGCCTTATCCGTAACGACTATAACGCAACCGTTCATGATGTTCCTGGTCTTGCAAACATTCCGATCCTTAATGTCTTATTCCGCAGCACTGCATTTCAGCGCAATGAAAGCGAACTGGTAATCGCTGTAACACCCTACTTGGTTGACCCTTTTGAAGGTAAACATGTTCGTCTTCCTACAGACAATTTAAGAGCCCCTAGCATGATGGATATGATGTTTGCAGGTGCACTTGGTTCATATCAAAATAGTAATTCAGACAACACAAACCAGTCAGTATTACTTGAAGGCCCCTCTGGTTTCATGATTGATTAAGGGATATCTGTTCTATGACTTTACCACCTGTTATTCGCTTTTTTGCTTCTTTGGCTGGCTTACTAATTTTATCACATTGTACTGGCTATGGCTCTGCCGCTTTGTCACCTCAAGACCTTCTTAATAGCTCTTCAGAAGTTGTGTCATTTACCATTGATGACGAAACATCCGTAGAAACTATTGCCAGCTGGATCAAGGATGATGTCCCTAGTAGCGCTAAATTATCCTGTCCAAGCAAACAGTCTGCTTGTGATGCAGTGTTTCACACGCTCAACAGCCAAAATATAGCCGTAGAAGAACAATTCGGTGCAACAGATCAAATATCATTGGTTTATGACCGTGTGGTAGCACGTAACTGCCCACCTCACGCATTTGGCTGCTCTGTGTCAGCTAGTACATTACAAATGGTAAGAGATTATAAACAATTCACTGCACCATCTTTATCGGATAGCCCTGACTCTGAAAGTGCTATTAAAGTTTATGATAATTACTTAGAGTAGATGATTAACCTGCTTGGGATTGCTCAGGTAAATTGTCCGAGTCATCACTAAGGTCATCAACAACATCGTGCTTGTCTGCCTGAACCATAGCAGAAGCCTGCTCCATTAGTTCTTCAGCCTCTTGCATCAATGCGTCTTCATCGGATACTGGAATATCTGCATCTTGTGACGTCGCAACATTTTTCGCAGCAAGCATATTTTCATTACTTAATAAATGAGACGTGTCCAAAATAATGATCATACCGTCATCTTTGGATACAACCCCACTAATATATTGCTGGTCAACACCGCTTTGTACGGTAGGAGCTGGTTTAACTTCACCAGACTTCGTTTCTATAATATCTGATACCGCATCAACAATAATTCCAATCAGTTGACCTTCCACCGACAAAATAATGGTAACATTTTTTTTGCTATCTTTTGCAGCCCCCATACCAAACATCATCCGAATATCAAAAATAGGAATCACTATTCCGCGCAAATTAATAATTCCCTGCATACAATCAGGGGTGTTTGGCAATTTGGTGGTACTCTCATGGCCCTTAATTTCTCTAACCGCTAAAATATTCACACCATAACGTTCATTATTAATATCAAACGTTAAAAATTGTGACATTTGACTTGTTGCCTGGTCACTACCCTCAGCCAATAGGCTTTCCTGTGTATCGGTCATGTCCTGCTTCCTTATCTACCTTTAACATGTGGGTTTTACTTTGATATTTAAGTATAGCAAGGAAAGATTAAAAAAAGGTTAAGATTCCAAGAGGAACTAACCTAACCACGCGCTAGCTCCAAAGCCCTTATAAAAGCGGCTTTTACGGCTTCATCTACAGAAGAAATAATGCCTTGCTCTTGACTCATGAGAACATTTAAACCTGCCTCTGTGGTACCACCTGGACTAGTAACTTGTTTTCGTAGCACTTCAGGCGCATGTTCACTCTGAGCAGCCAAATTTGCTGCACCCGACACTGTTGAAATAGCAAGTGTTTTGGCAATATCTTCATCAAGGCCCAACGACTGCGCAGCAGCTTGCAAGCATTCAATAAAATAAAATACATAGGCCGGACCACTGCCTGAGATGGCAGTAACACGGTCTATATCCGCTTCTTGTTCGACCCAAACAGTTGCACCTACGGCTGTAAATAACGCATCAACCTCCGATTTTGCTACTTCACTAACAGCATTATTTGCAAAAAGCCCGGTACAGCCTTGACTAATTGTAGCGGGTAAATTTGGCATGGCACGCACAATAGCAGCTTCTTTTGGTAAAAAATGTTCAAATGTAGCTACCTGAGTACCTGCACAGATCGAGACATATGCCGCTACATCCTGACTATCCTTAAACGCAGGCAGCACTTGCTTAATAACTTGAGGTTTTACCGCAAAAACCACTATATGCTGCCCTAGCTGCTGGCGTACCTGATCATAATCATTGACCACATTCACACCAAAATCTTGCTTAATACGCTCATGGTCAACCGTATCAACCACAGTAACCTTCTGTGCATCAAGTCCACGCTCTAACCAGCCCTTAAGCAATGCAGAGCCCATATTACCACAACCCACTAATATTACTGATGATGCTATCATTTTTTATCCTTAGCCGATTTTGTTGTACCACTTGCAATGATTTCCTCTAATTTTTTGAGGCGAGCACTTAATTGTTCTTGTTCAAGTCGTGCTTTTTGAATCATCTCTTGTGCCACTTCAAATTCTTGACGTGTGACCAAATCATGTTCTTTGCAGAGTAATTCTACTTTATCATGTACCATGTGCTTGAGTTGTTCTTTAGCATCTGCAGCAGAATGCATGGCTGTATCGATGGCACTGCCAGCTAGTTTGGTAATATCGTCGAGTAAATCTTGTTTCTTTGAGCTCATCGCGCTACATTCCAGATTAGTTTATCGTGTTTGTTCAATTCATAACATAGCCAATAATTTCATGCTTGCCTACCCACAAATAGATCCTGTTTTACTCAGTATTGGCCCACTTGACATACGCTGGTATTCACTAGCATATATCACAGGTATCCTATTGGGCGCCTATTATATTAATCGTCTTATTGCAAAAGACACCACTTTTAAGGGGTTAAACCCATTTGATGACATGATCTTCTATGGCATATTAGGTATTATTATTGGCGGTAGACTGGGCTATACATTATTTTACCAGCCAATGTTCTACCTAACCCACCCACTAGAAATACTAAAATTGTGGCAAGGCGGCATGTCGTTTCATGGTGGCTTGCTTGGAATGATTGGGGCAATGTATCTCTTTGCCAAAAAAAACCGCTATCCATTTTTAGGCATTATGGATTTGTGCAGTGCAGCTGCACCCATTGGATTATTCTTTGGCCGTATCGCTAATTTTATCAATGCTGAATTATGGGGACGTGTTTCTGATGTACCTTGGGCGATGGTTTTTCCGGGTGCAGGTCCATTACCACGGCACCCTAGTCAGCTTTATGAAGCATTACTAGAGGGACTTATCAGCTTCATTATTTTATATTTACTTGCAAGCAAAGCAAAAATTCGCAATCAACACGGTATAATCGCAGGTTCTTTTTTGATCTGTTATGGATTAAGTCGTTTCGTTGTTGAATTTTTCCGTGAGCCAGATGCTCACCTTGGTTTTTTCTTTGAATATGTCACTATGGGGCAAATGCTTTCTTTACCGATGATACTGGGCGGAATTTACTTGATATTCTACGTCCATAAAACTAATATAAAGGGCGATTAAATTAAGCACACCTACAACTAAGATGATTCAAAACGAACTAACCAAACGCGGTACACTTTCAGTACATGATTTTATGCAACTCGCCCTCACCGACCCAGATGATGGCTACTACACAACGCATCTGCCAATTGGCAAAGATGGCGACTTTGTTACCGCACCCGAAATAAGCCAATGTTTTGGGGAGTTGGTGGGCCTGTGGTGTGTGTTATTGTGGCAACAAATGGGCAAACCAGAATCATTTATATTAGCCGAATGTGGCCCTGGATATGGTACACTAATGAAAGACCTCATCAGAGGTACCTCACATGCACCTGGATTTTATGAAGCCATGCAGGTTGCTTTAATTGAAATTAGCCCACGCTTAAAAGCTCAGCAAGCAAAAACCCTTCACCGCAAACACCCTCATATTCATTGGTATGATTCTGTAGATCAACTCCCTAAGCAACCCCTTATTCTTATTGCAAATGAGTTTTTTGATGCCTTACCAATCCATCAATTTGTTTATAAGGACACAGGGTGGTGTGAACGGCACGTCCGCATGCAAAATACCGCACCTATTTTTGTTGATTTACCCACCACCACCGTACCAATTCAAAAGCAGCTCCCCCAAGGAAGCATCATTGAAACCTGTCCGCAAGGCATTCAGGCTTTAAACAGTATTGACTATCATATTGGCATGCACGGTGGCGGTGCCTTGATCATTGATTATGGCTACACCAAAGCTCATACACACAAAAGTACGCTTCAGGCCGTCAAGCAACACCAATATCATGATATTTTATCTGAAATCGGCACAGCAGATCTTACTGCCCATGTCGACTTTGATACACTACTTCAAAACCTGAATCACTGTCATGGCTGGGGCCCAATTACGCAAGGCCAATTGCTTTATGAGCTTGGCATTGACCTTCGAGTCAACCAGCTTGCCGCTACTAGCACCACCAGCCAACGCCAATTGTTATATAGTGCTAAAGAACGCTTGATTGGTGCAAAGCAAATGGGTACATTATTTAAAGCAATAGCACTCACATCTATTGCGCTTTCTGCACCCTTTGCTTTTACCAACACACAAGGATCCTCATCACATGAAGCGGCCTGAATTTTTAACAGCCTCTAATATCATGACCCAGCATGGTTTTTTCACTCGCAATGGCGGTGTAAGCGAAGGTCAGTACACCAGCCTCAATGCTGGCTTAGGCTCTCAAGATGCTCCGCCACATATTATGGAAAATCGTCGGCTAATTGCAAAATCCATGAAACTTGAACCCGAACAACTCTGCTCCCCTAAACAAGTTCATGGTAATAAAGTACTTACACTTACAGAACCTTTGCCAACTTACCCGCGCCCAGAAGGCGACGCCATGGTCACAAATGTTCCCAATATTGGCCTTGGCATCATGACCGCAGATTGCTGCCCCATTTTATTACATGATCCTAAAGCCAACGTCATTGGCGCAGTACATGCAGGCTGGAAAAGCGCCTATGAAAATATTATGAGCACTAGCATAGAAGCCATGGTTAATTTGGGTGCCTCCACAGACACAATCAACATGGCTATTGGCCCAACCATCGCACAAGAATCTTATGAAGTTGGACCAGAGTTTTATGAGCGTTTTATTCAATTAAACCCTGATAATGATCAATTTTTTATTTTCTCTCGTAAGCTTCCTGAGCAATATTATCGTTTTGATCTACCTGGATTTGTTGCATCTGGCTACGTGGATGCAGGCATCAATCCTGCCAACATTATTGACCTTAAACAAGATACTCTTTCCCAACCAAAACTCTTTTATTCAAATCGATTTAATTATCTTTCTCTTCTAAGCGATTTTGGCCGCATGCTATCTGTGATTCGGCTATAAGACTATATTATATCATTGAATATACGCGCTTTAGGGCATATAATGCCACAATATGCACGCAAAAATTCACTCAACAGGAATGATCATATGGCAACATT
Source organism: uncultured Alphaproteobacteria bacterium (assembly GCA_937907045.1). Lineage (GTDB taxonomy): Bacteria > Pseudomonadota > Alphaproteobacteria > Rickettsiales > UBA6187 > CALCTU01. The sequence goes on along the minus strand of CALCTU010000169.1, from coordinate 2,027 downwards.
AGAAGAACAAGCTCATGAACTAGGAAACAAAAATAAAAAGTTAAGAGCAAAAGCCGTAAAAGTAATAGAGACGATGGCCTCACATAATTCAGCTGGCATTGGCAAGGCAGCTGAACTCTGCGTACGCGGCTTCTTCAAAGGAAATCAATTGAAGGATTATACTAACTTGGCATATGATAAAGCTGTCAAAGTTTTAGAAAAACTCGCAGATTATACGGTTGAAGAAGCTCAAAAAAAATTATTCCTTAGTGACAGTGAAGAAGAATTGAGTGAAGAAGAAGAAGTAGACGATATGGATATGGATATAGACGACGGCGGCGCCGGTTTGCGTCAAGCATATGGCGGTCCAGCATTTCTTCCACCTAACGAGCTGATGAAGAGGTAAATTCTGCAATCTTAAGTGCATCTTCCCAGGCATATTTCTTTTGGCCCGGAGAACGCAATAAATAAGAAGGATGAAACATTGGCATCACCGCAATGTTATGGTCTACATAAGGGTTTGTGTAGTCAAAAAATGTTCCACGAATTTTAGTAATACCACCGGCTTTACCCAACACACTTGTTACGGCAGTTCCACCAACAAGTACAATGAGCTTAGGATTAATCAGTGCTATATGTTTTTCTACAAACGGATGGCATGCAGCCAACTCTTCTGGGGTTGGTTTACGATTTCCAGGAGGCCGCCAAAACACACTATTGGTAATATAATAATTTTTGTCACGACTTAAACCAATATATTTTAAGATTTGGCTTAATAATTGACCACTCTGGCCACAAAATGGAATACCTTGACGATCTTCATCTGCACCGGGAGCTTCACCAATAAACATCACATCAGAATTAGGATTGCCATCGGAAAATACCACGTTGGTGGCAGTACGCGTAATACCTAATCCCTTAAAGCTATGCACGGCATCTCTCAGGTCATCCAGTGTTTTGCAAGCATCTGCCAACTTCCTGGTATCAAGCGCAACATCCGACGGTGGCCTCACTGCCTTTGTTGGGTCTGCAGCCATCACTGGCTGAGCAGTCTCTTGCACTGCAGCCACTGGTTTGCTGGTATTGGCAGGCTTTTTGAGTATTTGTGATTTTAATGCAAAACCATCCACCGGCGAAGAGGCCGTCATGTCAACAATGCCCATTTCTTGGTGCCATTTTAAGATGTATGCTGGTTCCATATACGCCTCCTGTAGGTGCGCAAAAATTTTGTTTGGTTAAGGGTCTTTCTTTTTAAGCGCTCCCCAGTCCGATTCCCCGGCCGATGTGCCATCCGTTGCTTACATGCGTGTTTATAAATCACAGGAGATCGCTTTAATGCTACTATAGTAAATTGACGTTCAATGTCAAAGCGCTTTGGATACAAATAAAGGCAATTAATATGCTCTCATATTAATCTAGGCACGAGACCCTAATATTTTACTAGTTCTACTCCAGTTTTTAGTGACATTGAACATCCGCTTCCTTTAGCAACATGCCAAAAAAAAGAACATACAACAAGCACTAGAAAAATAAAGTGAACCTGAGCACGTTGGCTGAAGAACCAACCAAGCTAGGTGGCGCAGTTTAATAAAAGATCATCTCCACCATTTTATGTCTTAAACTGCTCGCTAATAATACGTTCTTCTAATGAATGACCATGGTCAAATAACAATGTAATATGTTTATTGCGATTTTCTTTCACTTCTACCGACACAACATTACGAACTTCAGTAAAGTCTGCTACCGAACTTACCGGACGCTTATCCGCTTCCATCACTTCTATTCTTACCGTAGCATGCTGACTTAATAAAGCACCGCTCCACCTTCTTGGCCTAAATGGACTAATTGCAGTCAAAGCTAATAAATTAGAGCGTAATGGCAAAATAGGACCATGAGCAGATAAATTATAGGCCGTACTACCTGCAGGTGTTGATACTAACACACCATCGCAAATCAGATCTTCAATACGCGCTTTACCATCCACAGAAATTTTTAGATGTGCGGTCTGACTTGTCTGTCTCAGCATTGACACTTCATTGATCGCCAAT
>CALCTU010000168.1 GCA_937907045.1 uncultured Alphaproteobacteria bacterium | reverse complement strand
TACCATCTTTATCAACCGCAGTCATATGCAATGGGTGCAGCTCTAATGGACGTGCATCGTTAATGGTTTTAAGCAGCCCTTCTTCACGGTAAGCATTCATCAAAAACCCTACGGTTCCGCAATTCATGCCATAAATCAATTTATTAGAATTAACATAATCATGCAGTGTATGAAGCATAAAACCATCACCACCCAGTGCAATGATAGCATCGGCTTCTTGAGGAGGAACAAAATCATATTTACCACATAATGCGTCAAACGCTGCCTGAGCCTTGGTAGACTCATCTGCTACGCACGCTAAGCTTGTTACATTATTATGGTGAGCATCGTTGCTTGTCATTGCGTTATCTTTCCTTATAACCCTAGCTTGTCAGTTTTATACATGGCGTAAACATAAAAAAATATTATGTTGTAGAGTTCTGGAGGTTAAACTACGTTATTTGATACCTATATTGCAAATAAAAATAATATGACACAAAGACACACACCATCAATTGAACATGGCGTACGCATTATTAATGAACGCCTGCAAACCATTACTTCAGACCCTGGGGTATACCGCATGCTTGATGCTGATGGTGGTATTTTATATGTCGGCAAAGCTAAAAATCTTGCCAAACGGGTTGCATCTTATAAGCGCATTCCAAGCCTATCGTACCGTATCCAAAATATGGTTGCGCTTATATGTGATATCAAAACCTACAGCACCCAAACCGAAGCCGAGGCATTGTTGTTAGAGGCTAACCTCATTAAAGAACACAAACCACGCTTCAATGTTCTTCTCAAAGATGATAAATCCTATCCCTACATACTGATCACCAAAGGACATGACTTCCCACGCATTATGAAACACCGCGGTAGTCATAAGGCACAAGGTAATTATTATGGACCATATGCTTCCGCCGGAGCAGTAAACCATGCAATCACAGACTTACAAAAAGTCTTTATGATACGTCCGTGCTCGGATAGCTATTTTGAAAATCGTACCCGCCCCTGCATGGAATTTCAAATCAAGCGCTGCAGTGCACCCTGTGTTGGCAAAGTAACACCATCTGACTATGCTGAATCAGTCAAATTGCTAGAAGTGTTCCTCAAAGGTAAGACCCGTGACGTACAAGAATCATTAGCCTTGCGTATGCAAGAGGCAAGCGATGCCATGGAGTACGAAAAAGCGGCTGCTTATCGTGACCGCATTAAGGCGCTCAATCACATTCAATCCAAGCAAACCGTCCATATGGCAAATCTCAAAGATTGTGACGTACTTGGCTTAGCCAGAGGCACTGATATTGCTTGTGTTGAATTATGTTTGTATCGTGGTAGTCAGCATTTTGGTAATCGATCTTATTTCTTTGAAGATGCAGACGGACTATCCGATGTGCAGCTGATTGAGCAATTTGTACTACAATTTTACCACCGACACCACCCGCCAGCTCATATATTATTACCAGTAAGCATTCCAAATATTACTAGCCTTAAAGAGGCATTATACAACTTAACCGATGTCAATATTGGCATCACATGCCCCGCAAAAGGCGACAAACGTATTTTAATTGACAATGCCAACCATAACGCAGAGTCCAGCCTACGCCATCACCAAGCAAAGCAGCTTAAGAATAACCAATTACTGAGAATGGTGGCACATATTTTTGAAATGGACACACCACCTGCTCGCATTGAAGTGTATGATAATAGCCATATTAGCGGCACCAATCGAGTAGGAGCAATGATTGTTGCTACCCCAGAAGGATTTGATAAATCATCCTACCGCACCTATAACATCACCTATAATGATGAAGCCACAGGCGATGACTACGCCATGCTACGTGAGGTCCTTACCCGTCGCCTTACCCGTTTAAAAGAAGACCCAGAACAAAAACCTGACCTCATGCTCATTGACGGTGGTGCAGGACAACTCTCAAGTGCCCTACAGATCATTGACCAATTTGATATGCGCCAAGCAATTACCGTGGTGGGCATAGCAAAAGGTAAAGACCGCAACGCTGGTCGTGAACGATTTTTTATCCCAGGAAAAGAGGCATTTACGCTTCCCAAAGGAGACCCCGCATTACATTATCTGCAAGTTCTAAGAGATGAAGCTCATCGGTGGGCTATTACGAGTCATCGTAATAAACGCACCCGCGCCATTAAACATTCTAGCCTAGACGATATACCTGGCATTGGCCCTAAAAGAAAACAACTCTTATTAACTCATTTTGGGTCATTGGATGCCATTAAAGAAGCATCGTTAGAGCAATTATGCAAAGTAAAAGGCATTGATGCTTCTACGGCACAGACCATTAAGGATCATTTATCCTAATCTCAACTCATATGCTCATATAATCGCAACCCATGCAACAAAATTGGATTTGCGTTGTAACTTCTTTATCATCTGCAAGACTAATCACCTGTGTTGAAAACACCTCTTGAAACTATAACACTAAGTGTGATATTATGAAGAAGAACCCAAAAGCAAGAATATTTAAAACTTCCTGGATAAATAAATTTGCCAATAAATATCATATTTGCGATGCAATGCTCGCAACAACGCCAGAACTTATAAGCAATAAGAAATCATGCATAAATCTAGGAGGAAGCGTTTACAAATGCAGAATAGCAAGAAAGAACCAAGGTAAGTCTCGAGGATACAGAATATATGTCATACATAAAAAAAAGCATCACTTTTTCATAGTCACTGGATTTTGTAAGTCTGTAAGGAAAAATATTACACCCAAACAAGAAACAGAGTTAAAAGAAATAGCCCCATTTTATTATAAATTAACTGATGCAGATATTAATAAGCTTCTTCAAAACAATAAACTTATTGAGATAGAGTAATGACTGAAGATACCATTTATAATTGTGATATAGATCAATCAATTCATGAAGCTGCACATTCATTGTATGAAATTGGAGCTATGGATAAAAAAACGATGCGAAAATTTGATGCATCCTGCCTAAAAAAACCCGAACAATTATCTCATACAGCCATTCTAAAATTGCGAAAAAAAGAAAATGTCTCCCAATCAGTGTTTGCCTACTATCTAAATGTTTCTAAGAACCTTATTTCTGACTGGGAGCGTGGGATAAAGAAACCTTCTGGACCAGCCCTAAGATTATTGCAACTTATTGAAAAACACGGCATCCATATTCTTGAAACCTAGAAACCTCTTTACATTTTCTATTTTTTAGTTAGATTGCTGCACCTTGCAGTATTTGCCTCTGTGGCGGAATTGGTAGACGCGATGGATTCAAAATCCATTTCCCTTTTGGGAGTGAGAG
>CALCTU010000167.1 GCA_937907045.1 uncultured Alphaproteobacteria bacterium | reverse complement strand
TTATTATAACTAAGCTCTTTGCCTTGAAGTTGTGTGGCAGCTGCAATTCCTTGGGAAGCGTCGGTTGAATAAAACGCTGCCTCTTGGTGAGGGTTTTCCCCATAACGCAAACTCTGTTTGAGGTCGGCCGTAATATGTAAGGTAGGCGCAAGATTGTCATTCTGTGAAGCAAACCAATTGGCAATTGCTGCATCATAACGCGCCGTTTGCGAAAACGCCTTAGCAGCAAGTTTATGCCTAAACTCTAATGTAGTGGCGGCTTTATTTTGGTTAAGCTCTGCAATCAAGTCTTGATAATCGCTTGGATCTGTAACAATGGTTGTGTACATGTAATTCTTAGCAGCTGAACGTACCATAGAAGGTCCGCCAATATCAATTTGTTCAATTACTTCATCAAAACTGGCATCACGCGCTACTGTTTCTTCAAATGGATATAAATTCACCACCACCAAATTAATTGACTCAATACCATGTTCACTCATGGCTTTTACATGGTGCTCTTTATCCAAACAGGCAAGTAGGCCACCATGCACTTTAGGGTGAAGTGTCTTTACGCGACCATCCATAATCTCAGGCGCACCAGTATATTCGGATATTTCAGTTACATCATGTCCAAGCTCTTTGAGTTTGGCGGCCGTTCCACCGGTTGATATGATTTGAATCTTGTTTTTAGTCAGGGCTTCAGCAAGACTGTCTAAATTACGTTTATCCGAAACCGAAATGAGCGCGCGTTTGATGGTAATATCCATAAGTGATGCTTTTATTGATGATTATTGGTGGCGCTTATATAGCGGTTATCTTCCAGCTTGGCAATAGTCAGCACGCACATTGCTTTGAACTCTTGTAATAAGAGCCATAAACTAAGTTTAATCTATTAAATAACACTTGCAAGCAATTGATAATTTAACTATTACGCACCTTGTATACTAATCGTGAACCAAGTTTCTCTCTAGCTTGATTCACCATTAGTATCGATGATAGTTAAAATAAAATGTGCAGTAGGATTTTACGATATGCCAGGCCAATTTACCGTTTCAAATGCAACTCCCCCTTCTTACCCAGTGGCTTCCTCTGGATTTACAATGGTAAATACCAGTCTTCTGTCATTGTTGACGGACTATTTTTTCCCACAAGAAATATCTGTATCTCCTGCTGTACAGGCAGATACCGACACAACTCTTACACTATTTTATGAACAATCTTTACCATTGATTACCCAAAGCGGAAAAACATTTAACTTAGTAGTTAAACGCCAACGAGGCGCAGAAAAATCAAGTTTTATTGCAGTTGATAACGATGGCAATGAGTATGTTGTTAAGCCTTTAATTGGTCCACTGGGTGTCGAATATGGCGAAACCATAACAACACATGAGCAAGCTGCATTACAGGTTGCCCGAGCAAGCAGAGTATTGCGCCTTTTTGACCTAAGTCCTTTTGAAGTAGAGGCATGCTCCTTTAAGCTTAATGGAGAGACATTCCATGCTTTACTTAACCCATATGTCCCTGGCTTTGTGCCTGCTCGTTCTTTATATGATAAAGATACTGCAACAATCGTATCTCCAAAGGACAGACAGACCATATCAGAAGGCTATGGTACAAATTACCTTCTAATGTGCTTAACATTATGGGATGGTGGCCATCATAACTTTGGAGTCAGTGGTGGAAAGTTCACTATTATCGACCCAGAAGCTGTTGATTTTCCAACACCTGATCGTGTTGAAAATGGTGCACATGCTCCTTTTGGGTTTTTTGACTTTCCTAACAAAGTTTCTGTAGACAAAGACGCTCCTAACCCTTTCCAGATTACCATTGGTCAGTTAAAACTAAGCATTGCAAAATTGAAGTCAATACTTGAAGACCCTAACTTCTTGCAACGCCTGAAAGAAACCTTACATGATCACGACACATACCCCGATGATCCTGATTTTGTCTATAATCAATTTGTACGTAACACAAGATTCTTATTCGATTTCTTTAAAAGCAACACACCAGAACTAAATCAACTTACAAATCAATTACCTTTTCATCGAACGCTTCTATATGCAAGGCTAGCCTCGCATATCAATTCAAATTACCCTTCTGTGCAACTTCCTCTTGTCAATATACTAGGTATGGCAAAACCTTTTAAGGGGAAATTAGAGTCGTTAACTCCTACTCAAGAGCCCGATGCCGCACATTTTTTGAATCACCAAGAAGAATTGTTAATTTTAAGTGGCACTAAAGCTGATTTGTCTAAGACCAGAATTATTGGTTTTAAGGTTAGACAATCTCTACAGGTTATATTTTATGCATCATCTGGTGAAGGTATGGCCTCATTGCATTTGGGCCAGATGACCTATGACATAGACACCATTGTAGATGAGCTTAGTAAATTCATTACACAATTTCCTGATTACTCTGTCGATATTCTGGGAGGAGTTAAGGATAATCCAACAACCGAAAACAACTTAACGAAGCTCTATAACATATTCAATCGACTATACCAACAAAATGGCATTGTTCCGCAAAACATCACCAAACATCCCTATTATGTATTAGGAGAAGAATATTATTATTGTGGCATTAAGGGAGATGGGACCTTAGTGAAGGTTAGTACTAGCGATATAAGCACTGCATGGAGAGAAGGTCGCTTAGGGGCTGGAAATAGTTTAATCCGCGCCCTCCCTACAGGCCTGTATTATGATAATCCATTTGCTACTATTTCAACAATAAATGTCTCAGACCCTGGTGAATGGATTCAACTATCTGTAACAGGACGATTGACTCAAGAGCAGGTAACGCGTGCAGCACAAATGGATGCCAAAGCTATTGCCGCACGACAAGCTAAACGTAACCGTTATGCAGAACAATTGCCTCAAGGTACTTACCTGAGAAAATTAAGCGGTATTACTTCAGAAGCAGAAAAAATCAAATCAATATTAGAAGAGACAGCCATATGGTCTAACCGTGCTGTATTTGATCTGGAGGGTGTCCAGGTCGAGATAGATACCGCTGCACTTTTTTTGAGAAAAGATAAACTTTTATTTGCCAACTTAACCACTGCGGACATGAAGAAACATGTATTTCATCGGGTAGATTTAAATGCTTTAGATCCAGATGTACGTGCAAGATTCATTCAATTTTTAGAAAAATTAACTCCAACCAATGAAAGTGTCATTCTCAGAATGCCAGAGAATGCAGTTTATATAACCACAGAACTAGTTAGGCAACATGCTGATCATATACAATACCCATCCGGACAAATATTCCCCGATGCAAGCAAATTTTACGAAACAAATGCCCGACTCGACGAGGAAGCGGGTGTAAAGCTTCCCAACGAAAGTGACAAACCATACACACCGCACCAAGCAAAAGAGACTGAGCAACATCAGCAGCCCCCTGCTATCATAGAAACCTCTTTGAAAGACCGCCCTGATGAACAGTTTATCTTTGTCAATCAAGATGAGGCTGTATTCTTAAAAGGCCCTAAGGAAAAAATGGATCATACTTACCTTATGGGTTATGCCCTGGAGACATGCCGACAAGTTTGGCTTACTGCTTCTACGCCCGATAAGCATGGTAATATTGCTATGATTGGTATCCACCTTGGAAGTGCCGAACTGGACACCACCATACTGGCTCCGTTATTAACGTCATTTTTTGAGCTTCATAAAGATTATAACGTGACTGTTTATGGCGGCATCAAGGACTCAGCAGCAAGCCACCTAACACAGAGCCATATTGATGCATTTATCGCATCATTAACCAGCCAAGGCTACCCCAAGCCTACACAATATCATAGCCTACCGCTCCGATCTAGAGAGACAACGTATCCGTTTTTAGGGGCTAATCATTCACAGACCATGCTTTCTGTTCCCCAAGGTGACATTCAAGAAAAAGTTCAATATGAACGTGTTGGCAGCTACCTTCAAACATTGCGGGCATCTATTCCTGGAAATCCAAACTCTATACGTACAACAACCATTGATTTATCTAAGCCTCAGTGTGTGACACTATCCAACCATGTTAGTGCTAAGTTCGCACAAACATTAACAACTCAACCTGCTAAAGACATTGTAGATCAACTATACGCAGATAATCCTAGGTTACCACAAGATGATCGTGACAGCTATTTGGACGAAATAGAACGTATCCAAACAGATATGAAACAAACTGCTATGTTTGCTTCTAGTGCGGTCATCAACTTACCTGGGTCAGGTCATGTAGAGATTGACTTGTCACGGCATTGCACTCTAGATAAAGCATTGATACAGCGCATGGACTCCGTGGATTTTTCTATTCCAAAAGACGTCTACCACCAAATTGATTTGTCACTTTACACCGCTCGTCAACAAGCCCAATTAATTGGCTATCTTCAAGAACGAAACGTTATTGGCTTAGCTAAAGATAAGGCAGTCATCATTGATCGGAATACACAAACATTACTGATCAACACTCGTGTTGTGCACGCATACGCCATAGAAATTCGTTATGATAACAAAGAATTATTTTATGATGCACCTTCTGCCCCAGACGACTTATCTCAACCAAATACGACACCATTGAACGAAGAAGTAACTGCCAAAGAACCTTCACGTCACCCAGACGCTCTTACCCTTGAAGCCTTCGACACAAGCAACCAAAGCAGTATGCATTATGTTTCACACCTGACTAATGATTTTAGTAAGGGACCTATTGCATATAATATCATTAGTTTTACCGAAGCAGAAGCTATCAAACATGCTTTTTCTACACAAACCCATAATGGCGATATAACCGTTATTGTTGGTCCTAAAACTCTAAAACATACCGGCCAAAACCTTATGGTTGCCATACGCTTTTCCGGAAAAGCGCTTGATAAATTTAGCTCCCTTAACCCATCTATATTGAATAATGCAGATATATTAACTCGGTTACGCACGCATCATGGCGAAGATTTAGAGGTATCAATTATTGGCCCCGGCACACAGACCAGCCACATTCCCATGATAAAAAACATGCTTACAGAAGCTGGTTACCCTAATATAAAAGAAATACGTAATACTCATTCTGAGAAAGAATCAATCTTATTCAAAACAGACAAATCACTACGTTTAGCCAATAGCAAATTATTTACAGCTACCCAAGGTCGAATAAATAAATCCATAAGTGTTAAACCAGGCTCAGTTATTACTGTTCAAGGTAGCTTAAAGACACTAAGCAAACAATACATGCTTTATGAATCAGCTGAAGCTAACTTATGTGTGTGGGTTATACCCTCTGAGCCATCATCTTCTCAAGCAAAGCATTCTATGGTAGCTCTGCATTTGGATGCTACTTCTCCGGATATGTCAGCCTTTAAAAAACATGTTAAAGCACTGCACAACATGTACAAAGATTCTGGAGGAATAAAGGCTTTTCAATGGGGAGGCTTTTGTGACAACGAAGAAACAAGCCAGATCCAAAAAGCGCTTGATAATTGTTTAAAAGAGTTAGCACAAGAAGATGACTTGCAGCTCCAGATCGATGCGTTTGCTTACCGTGACCCAGAACTAAAAGGTGACTGTGCTTCCAGGGTTGTAAATATTAAAGGCCGTCAATATGACGTACCCACAAAGCAAAGCGCGATGAGGCGTACAAAAAAACATGAACCATTTGCAATGCAATACACGGTGCCGCCCATTGCCCAATTCTTAAATCCTTCACTCACAGAAATAACCATTGATACTGACCAGTCACCTATTGTTTCTGAAAGAAAAAAACAAGGTTCTCTTTCACTGATAGGAATCTCGTCTAATATGCGCTTAACTCAGCAGCAAGCAGAACTTTTCACCCCACAAAATGCCGGAAAACTGATATTTAACTCTATTCGTGCACAATATCCTCTGACTTCTTTATCTGCTCGTATTTGCACTGAAGAAATGGAGGCATTGTTACGGCAAGGAGCTTCTCAACGTTCCTTTGATTTGTTTGTCACCAAATTGATCACTAATTATTTTGCTTCCTATCATTCCAAGGGTGAAGCGACTCAAAATCTTCACTATTTTTTATTAGAAACCTTTCATTCTGTCTATACAACCATCCAACAAATTGATTCAACAGCGGTTTATGCTCACAAGGCTACTTTTACCTTAGAGAGTGAAGAAATTGCATCAGATGATAAAAAAATTACCTTGGTTGAAGAAGAAATCACCTTAGATATTGGCCAAATATATATAGGCCAGGGTGGAATTCATAAAAGCAGGCCCCATAATCCGCTTACAGATGTATTTCACCGAATCGATTACCCAAAAGACCCAACCTTACGTGCACGGTATGATCGGTTATTTAGAAAGGATCCACACACCGAAAGTCCTTTGCACAAAATAAAGAAACGACACCCCCTTTATCCCTATTTGGGGCACATCATTCGGAACCCCAAAAAAGGTTATGACCTTATTCCATCAGACGCAATTCGCAAAATGGCAAGTAAACTGCATTACCCTAGTTTAACAGACCTCGAATTTGAAAATAAAGGCAACTATTTACAAGAGATCGACGCACAGCGTATTGGATTGGAAATACGTAGTGATATTTTTAAGACTGCAGAGGAAATATTAGCCCTTGAAGAAGGTGTCCAAGAAAGTTTGCGGCATAAGACCTCCACAGATTTAGCAAAAAGTTTAAAGGATGCCATGACATCTGTAACAGCTGCGCAACTAGCCACGTTTAGTAAGGATATAGCAGAACGCCGGTACTACGACTCTGTACGTGGAAGAACCTTACCAACTGCAGTGCGTCCGCATACTGCAAATATTAATTCTGATACCACATTAACATGCCTTCCAGGAGAAAGTCTTCGTTATGCCACCACACTTGACAACCTACAGCGTAAGAATTTATTGCTGGGTCAATTAACTGCAAAATCTATTGGTATAGTTCTCTTGCCAAGAGACCACCGCACATGCGTTGATGACAAAAGTAACGACGCAGTCATGGCTATGATGCATTTTATGGCGGACACACCGCTTATTCCATCTGAAAAAAATTGGTTTGCAACGTTAGTTGCAGAAACGGTCAGCAAACATGGTGGAGTGAAGATTCAATTTGTGTTGGGTTCAGATGCACTGGCCTCTATATGCTTTGACAATATTAACACTGCCATCATACAAATGCAGCGACAACTTAAACATGGCTCCATTGAAATAAGTGAGCATAACGTAAAACTTCCTGAGGCGGATGAGGCACCACCTTATTATATTGTTATAAAACCAAATGGCGACCTTTATACGATCGACGGTACGACGATTGATGCAACAATCTATCCTAAAACAGCAAGCCAATTTGACATGATTAAAGGCCGTAAAAGAAACACCGACGCCCTTGGATATGACAAAGCTACTACGTTTTATGTTCCACATATTGGTTACCATGATAGAGGCCAGGAAACTCGCCAACAGCTTTTGGCAACGCATACCCCTGCTTTACTTGAAGGCTCAGCACCTTCACTTGCAACCTTACCTACCGATAATACCCAAAAATATGAGCTTATGGATATCACGGATCAATTATTATTTTGTCATGATGAAGAACAGCTTAAGAGAACCATTTTTGGCCATATCGGTGAAATTGTTGTCACGGAAAATACCACGCAACAACCTGGACTATTTCATATGCACAGTGGCTATCTGGGCTTGTATGCCGTCGCTAAGGGTGAAAACACACGTATGCTTGCTGCAGGCATCAACCCGTTTAAAACAGATACCGTTACCACATTGGTTGATCAGCTAACTCAGCTAGCACGCGGCAACCAAGCTATCCAGATAAGTATAGTACATGGTATTAAAGGCAGCGACATTACTCAACAATGCCACACCATGATTACACAAGCAATTGCCCAAGCCGAACAATTAGGTATTAACATCAGCGTAACACAAGAGCTCATTGGTCAAGGTGAATATCATTCATTTATGGGGGCAGATGGTCATGTTTATGGTACGCATGACCACCACTTAAATGACCTTCAGGAAACGCATGATACATATTTGCGACCATGCAGGCATGTTCATAGTGCAATGTCTCCAGCTGTTGTCGTAACACGTTATGATGATGGTAGTAACGTTAGTTTGAATCCCGACAACAAGTCAATGAATGGGCGTTTGTTTGTTAAAGCCGACGCTTGCCAATTTAGCCCATCTGTTATGCGTAAATTTGAATCACTTCAAAAAACTGGCATAAGTGAATTATCCCACCGTCTGGCTACTTCCTTACAACCAAGCAACGACCTTATTAAGGCTTGGAGCAATGGCCTTTTAGCGCATGACCTGCAGGTTACCTTGGCACTTTTTCAACAAAACCCGTATCTTTTCTACCCCACAATACAACAAGAATTTTCTGAAGTTAGTCATAGGCCTCACTGCATGAAATCTCATCCTTATATACGCAAAGATCTAAGTGATGCACCAAATGTTGTTGCCCTATGGGATCAACTCCCTAGAAACGAAAAACTCTTTGCTACCGCCTATGCTGTAAAGCCAGCTGATGATGATGGCGCTCATTTTAATCCATTAAGTGACAGGACATCCTATAAATGGAGCGAGCATGGTATCTTAAGACCAGAGCACTCAAAGCAAAAGGATGCGTTATCCCAACTACCACCTGTGTTTTATGGTCCGTGGTTCTTCAATGGACCATTCAATGGTGACCGGGGCGCACAAGGATGTAATTTTGGGTTTGGTATTATACCACCAGATACACTGCTTGATGTATGCCCTCACCTTAAAACCTCGAATTTACAACAACCAGGCCCAGGGCATACACATGATTGATGGTCACAATACATCATTTGCCACTTATGACCCCTATCAGGGAGCTGGCTCTGATGGAGAGTCTTCTGCCAATGGTGTATCTGCAATGCCGTTAGTGGCCTCAGCAGTGGCATCGGCTGCATCGTGCTTATTACCCATAATAGTGCCACACATTTTGGAAACCTTGCACAACATTCGTGTTTCTTTGGGATGGGCAGAAGCTGAAGCAGCTCACAAAGAGGTAACCGTTATTGGTAGTGCATTGCTTGGAAACGATAAACGTTTCTTAGCATTACTGGATAAATTTCTTAACACACCAACCGATAACAAAGAACAACGTTATCTTTTTGTGGATGATAAAAGTATGGCTCTACTAAAAGCATATGCTCCATCTAACAATTCAGATAACTACCTTACAGAACTTAACAAGCGCCATGTTGTTGTTATGAATGCAAAAACATTTGTTCAGCGCATGTGTGCTTGCTACCCTAAGTTAGCTAAGAATATGCGAGCCATCTACTACCAGCTCATCCACCGAACAATTAACGTTGAAGGCAATGACCTACCTGCCTTTTCAATGGCAAGCTTAAAGGATTTTATTCAAGCACTTTTTAATGCCTCTAAGCATCAAATTAAAGTTTTTCACGATTTAGACGTCGTCAGAAACCGTCCTGTTTCTCCCAAAATTCTTGGTCAATTACCCATACGTGCACACCTAAAGCTTGCCTGGTCACAATTTAATCTACCGTTTTTCGACTTTTTAGGGATTGTATTAACCTCAGTCAATCCCGGCTCAGCTAGTCCAGGCCGTATAGAAATAATAAAACAATGGCAACAAGACTTTTTGCCTTATATTCAAAAGGATCCATTGTTAGGGCCTAACCTTGAACAATTAATGGGAACAACAGGTCAACAACACCAATATGCCCGCACCTATAACAAATTTGCTGATATTTTTTTCAATACAATATCAGTTACCAAAGGAAAAAAACTTCGGAAGTTTCTTACACAAATTATTAATACAGATACCTCTCATCTTACTGATCCAACATTAATGGCACTGATTGGTGATATTGTATATTTTTATAACACGCAAATAGCTGATGTTTATAACCTTGATAAAGTTAAATATGAACCAATCATTGATGTAGAGATGACTGCTGTGAGCGGCCAAGCAGTAGCAACTAAAATATATGACATTGCTAAAATTATTGATGCCATGATGGCGATATTGCATGAAATAGAGCAAGAGCGAGACTTTGCCACTGAGGACATGAATCATTACCGACAATTCATTCAGTATGCAACTAATGCTATGGGTGAACCAGGGTTTCACGGTATATTAACATCAGTTATGCGCAATGACAAAACCATTGATTGGGATGAAGTATTTAAAGGTGCTAATAATACAAGGACACCGTTTGCCATGGCATTACCGGATGTTGGTAGTAAGAGCCTAACTTTAACGTGGCTTAAGAATGGGGTTCGGGGCCCTTTTATTGAGCTTCCCGTGCTGCGAACATTGGCCGATTTTTTATTTAATCCAGAAGTTGATACGCTACTGGGTTTTGTACAAAGAAAATACCCTGACCTTACATTTGATAGAAGTAAGATTGCACTATGCCCCGAAAATGAAGGCTGTTCTTTTGTTGTTGGTTTTCCTGCTACTAACGAGCAATATGCAACCATTAATGCCAAGGGTACAGTTAAATTGACCCCTAATGACCAAGTGCCCCGCACACATGTCTATGAAACCGGATTGTCACTCCCAAATGCACACAACACAACTAGAAGTTAAATACAACCGCTCTTTATTGTTGAATTAATGCATCCATAGCCAAAACATACCCTTTAACGCCACAGCCACAAATAACCCCAGTGGCAATGTCGGATATATATGAATGATGACGGAATTCTTCTCTGGCAAAAACATTTGAAATATGAAGCTCTATAATAGGAACCTCAAGCGAAAGAAGAGCGTCCCTAATGGCAACTGAAGTATGGGTGTACGCACCTGCATTAATAATAACTCCCTGGTATTTACCACGTGCAGTTTGTATCCAATCTACCAACTGGCCTTCTTGGTTGGATTGCTGAAAGTCGACCACCACACCTTTGTGCTTTGCATGCTCTAAGCACATATTTGCTACATCTTCTAATGTGTTATCCCCATATACTTCTGGCTCTCGGGTTCCAAGAAGATTAAGGTTGGGACCATTGAGGATAAGAATATTGGTGGTCATTAGTATTACCAAAAGACTTGTTTGTAAAAAAAGAGGATGATACAAGGCCTTTTCTCAGAAAGCTAGTTCTTTTTAAGAACCTCAATATGATAGAAGATACACGTCAAATAGGAGTTTATTGATATGAAAATTGGACAGATTATCAGTGGATTTTGTGCTGGGTTAGTGTTTGCTAGTGACGTAGCACAAGGATATTTAAAAGACTGGAGCGAAAGTCCAGGCGGCTCAATGCTTCCTATTGTAAGTAGCACCAATATGCACCCCATTGGCATGAGTTTTCGTTCGAAAGGAGATCCAAAAACAGCTATGTCACAGATATTTGTAGATAATAGAACTGGCATGTGTTTTGAGCCTCAAGGAACCGGTTTTTGTGTTTCTGCAAATACCTTATCAAAACACCGACATGCCTCAACCACACACAAACACGCAGCAATTAGAGTAACCACTTCCTTAGACGGACAAGGCCGCGAATTAAGACTTGGTAATGACATTGCCGCTACATTAAAACCTGATCCAAGCTGGCCAGGTAAGTATGTTCTAGAAATTCCAAACCATCAAACTAGCATTGCCAGCCTCAGAAATCTTGCAAAGATTATCCAGGGTGGCAAGGGTGGATTAACGGCACAGCTTAAACAAATGACAGGTGACAATGACGATGGCATTACCATAGAACAAGTGGCCAGTATGCTTTTGAGTCCTGAAACAGAAGCACATATTGCAAATTTTGAGGCTCATCGACAAGCACACGAATCTGCTGGACACCCCTATGCACGACGTAAAGATTGCTGGTCTTGCGGTATCGGATAATGGAGGTTATCTATTTTTACCACTTTGACTTAATGCATTTTTTTCGTTACATAGTAGCAGTCATTTATGTTGTAACCCTATAATCGCAATATTACCAATGCGTATCACCCTTAACGGCGAAACCACCGAACTAAAAACCGCCCTCACTGTGGAGCAACTACTTGCTGAACACGACCTTGCCACAAACAAGGTTGCTGTAGAACGTAACCTAGAAATTGTTCACGCAATTGATTTTGGCAATATAGTACTAGAAGATGGCGATAATATAGAGATTGTACATTTTATTGGTGGCGGTTAATTGTTTTTTTATTTTAAAGAGAGTCTATGATGCAAGCTAAAGAAATAACTAATTTTTCAGTAAATAATGATACGTTTGAAGTTGCCGGCCAACGCTTTTGTTCTCGGCTTTTAGTAGGAACTGGCAAATATAAAGACTTTGAAGAGACTAAACTTGCTATTGAAGCATCGGGCGCAGAGATTGTTACTGTGGCTGTACGCCGCGTGAATATTGCAGCAAAGGGCGAGCCAATGTTGCAAGATTACGTAGATCCCAAGAAATACACTTACCTACCTAACACGGCAGGCTGTTTTACGTGCGATGACGCCCTTAGAACACTGCGTCTAGCACGCGAAGCAGGTGGTTGGAAATTGGTTAAATTAGAAGTGCTCGCTGACCAAAAAACACTTTACCCAGACATGATCGAAACCATCAAAGCCGCTGAAATTCTTATTAAAGAAGGTTTTGAT
>CALCTU010000166.1 GCA_937907045.1 uncultured Alphaproteobacteria bacterium | reverse complement strand
TTTGTCGGGCATTAAATCCTTGGGGTCGTAGATAAAAACCGGTTTTCCGGTGGCACAGCTTTCGGAGCACATAGAGATAGAGTCGCCACTTGGAATGATGATATCAGCACACGCCAGAAAACCAAAATACGGATTATCTCCGGGGGTATTAACGTCGTAAAAATAAAGTGGAACATTGGCGTCCACAATGGTGTTATGGAGAGCATCTGAAGCTTCGTCACTTGTGCGGCGGCTTGTTGTAATAAGTAGGCTCCCGCCAAGCTCTTTTGCAGCTTTTATGAGTGTTTGGGCCATTTTTTGGGCATGTTTGACGGTAAATTTGTGTTTTTTGGTATCTCCGCCTACAAGCACCGCAATTTTAGGAGACGGTAGGTCCTTGAATGTATCTTGCCAGGTTTCTTTGGCTTGACTTAAAATGGTTTGGTTAACTTTATGCGGGGCACCGGTAGTGATAAGAAGGTTTTTGCGTGGCCTGGGGTTGTCATGGCGTGGAATAGCTACTAAATCAAAATCTTCCCACCCGGCATCAGGTCGCATTAAGTGAATGAGTTTTGTTCTGGGGGATTGTTTTTTTATAAAGCGGGCAACTGGGGCAGTTTTTCTGCCTGAGCTAATGACTAAAGCTGGCCATGGGGCTTGAATGTTTGATGCTATATTTTTGTCTACGCCAAGTAATGAAGCGCCACGAACAATATTGGGTAGCGATGCATATTTGTCATACTTCATTTTGATTGTGTCGTAGGGTATGTTTAATGCGTTGGCAAGGCCGATGGCTTGATTGGCATTGCCAGTACGGTCATCAGCAATTACCCATAACGAAGCATTTGGCATGGCAGGTATTCCCTTTATTTTAATGACATGGCAACGACGTAAGTTTCTGAAGATTCTTTACGCGAAGAATGAGGTTTCATATGCTTGACAGTTGAAAATTGTTGTTTCATTTGTCCAAGCAGTTGAGCCTCTGCGCCTCCTTGTAGAACTTTCGCGACGAAATGTCCACCAGGTTTAAGGGTTTCTTTAGCAAAATCAAAAGCCATCTCGCACATTGCCATAATCCGCAGATGATCGGTTGCCGCGTGACCACACGACGACGGTGCCATATCGCTAATAACTAAATCAGCTTTTTTATCACCAATAGCATCTTTTAGCATGGCATAGCCTTCATCGGAGGTAAAATCGCATTGTAATGTAGTTACACCATCAATGGGTTCAATCTCGAGTAAGTCTAACCCAATGATTGTTCCTTTAGGAGCGCGTTTTTTTGCAATTTGTAACCATCCTCCCGGTGCAGCTCCAAGGTCTATGATGGTGCTAGTTGGGGTGATAAGTTTGTATTTATCGTCGATTTCTTCGATTTTATATGCGGCACGTGAACGAAATCCCTCTTGGTGAGCGCGCTGTACGTACGGATCGTTGAGCTGTCGTTGAAGCCAGCGTGTAGAAGAGGCTTTACGGCCTTTTGCCGTTTTAACCTTGATATGGAGGTTGCGTTGGCCACCTTTGTGATTAGTAGGATCTTTGGGCATGTATGATTCTCTCGTGCTAAATCTCAGTATGAACTATTCTATGCTGTCATTTCAAGCATTGTATCTAGTGCACCTTTAGCCTTTAGGCGAAGATCTTCTTCAATGGTAATGGCGGGTGTTTGGTTCGCCATGCATAAATAAATTTTCTCTAGAGTATTAAGGCGCATATAAGGGCAGCTATTGCAAGAAGTACATGGTCCTTCGCCTGCCCCTGGTACATCCAAGAAAGTTTTTGTCGGTGAAGCTAACTGCATTTGGTGAATAATACCTGGTTCAGTAAGTACAATGAACTTATCAGTGTTAGCGTCTTTGGTATAGTTTAATAATGATGATGTAGAGCCAACATGATCGGCATATTGGAGTAGATTTTCAGGGCATTCAGGATGTGCAATAATTTGAGCGTCTTGGTGTGTAGCTTGTAATTTGACTAAAGCTTCTTCGGAAAAGCGTTCATGAACAATGCAACTGCCATCCCACAGTACCATGTCTCTGCCGGTTTTTTTATTTAAGTATGCACCTAGATATTTATCAGGAGCAAAAATGATAGGTTCATCTTTGGGAAGTTGCTGCAGTATTTTCTCTGCGCTTGAGGATGTAACGACAATATCTGAGATAGCTTTGACTTGAATGGATGAATTAATATAGGTTAGCACCTTATGGTTGGGGTGCTGTTGTATAAAATTTTGGAATTGCTCAGGAGGGCATGAGTCTTCAAGAGAGCAGCCAGCATCTAAGTCAGGGAGTAAAACTTTTTTGTTGGGACTTAGAATTTTAGCAACGTCAGCCATAAAACGTACACCACAAAATACAATTGTTTCGGCATCTGTGGCGGCGGCCTTGCGTGATAATTCTAAGGAGTCACCAATATAGTCAGCAATATCCTGGATCTCGGGTTCTTGGTAATAATGCGCTAAAATAACCGCATTCATTTCTTTTTTGAGGCGAAGTATTTCCTGCTCAAGGTCAAGCGATGCATCGATAGTATCAATGGTAAGAGGCGTAGTTATGGGCAGAACTAATCGTTATAGTTTATAAAAAGGCCCATCCTTATAAAACAAAATGTTAGGAAATTCAAGAGATAGCATACAAAAAGGAGGGCTAACAACAAGCCCTCCTTAATAATATGCTTTAAAAGCAGGCAGTCCGGTTAATGTGCTAAAATCGCTAATAATAATAATGCCACAATATTGGCAATTTTAATCATAGGATTAATAGCAGGTCCTGCTGTGTCTTTGTAAGGATCGCCTACTGTATCGCCAGTTACTGCGGCTTTGTGAGCTTCAGATCCTTTGCCCCCATGGTTACCATCTTCGATGTATTTTTTAGCATTATCCCAGGCACCACCACCGGCAGTCATTGATAATGCTACAAATAGACCCGTGATAATAATACCTAAAAGCATGGCGCCAAGGGCAGCAAAAGCTGCAGCTTGACCCGCAATCATTTCTATTACCACGTAAAGTAAAATAGGTGCTACAATGGGTAACAATGACGGAATAATCATCTCTTTAATAGCCGCACGAGTCAATAAGTCTACTGCACGGGAATAATCAGGCTTGGTTTTTCCCTCCATGATACCGTCAATTTCTTTAAATTGGCGACGTACCTCTACCACAATAGCGCTCGCACAGCGTCCTACAGCCATCATGCCCATTGCACCAAAAAGATATGGTAGCAATCCACCAATAAGCAGGCCCACTACTACGTAGGGGTTACTTAGCTCAAAGGTAACAGATAAGTGTGGGAAGTAATGTTTGAGGTCTTCTGTGTATGCCGCAAACAGCACCAAAGACGCCAAAGCAGCAGAACCAATAGCATACCCTTTTGTGACAGCCTTAGTGGTGTTGCCTACAGCATCAAGAGCATCGGTTGTTTTGCGAACATCTTCAGGGAGCTCTGCCATTTCAGCAATACCGCCTGCGTTATCGGTCACAGGTCCGTAGGCGTCAAGGGCTACTACCATGCCTGCAAGTGCAAGCATTGCAGTGGCGGCAACTGCGACACCAAATAAACCACAATTGACATAGGCAAAAATAATGCCACCACAAATGACAATGGCAGGAATAGCGGTGGCTTCCATTGATACGGCGAGGCCCTGAATGACATTGGTACCATGGCCCGTAGTAGATGATTTAGCGATACTACGTACAGGTCTGTATTCCGTTGAAGTATAATATTCAGTAATCCACACAATTAGGCCAGTGACTACTAAACCAGCAATAGCACAATAGACTAAATTGCTTCCGGTAAAAGCAATGTCGCCAACTTGATATGTGGCATCAAAGCCAACTGTTTCACGTGTGATCAGCCAAATACCAAAGGCGGACAAGACAGCTGAAGCAATAAAGCCTTTATACAGCGCTCCCATGATGTTGTTATTGGTGCCAAGCTTTACAAAGAAAGTACCAATAATAGATGCCACAATACATACCGCACAAATGGCTAATGGGTAAATCATCATGGTTTCTTGGGCTACGCCAGTGAAGAAGATAGCGCCAAGCAACATAGTTGCAACGGTGGTTACTGCGTATGTTTCAAATAAATC
>CALCTU010000165.1 GCA_937907045.1 uncultured Alphaproteobacteria bacterium | reverse complement strand
CTTTAGTTGTCACAAAAGGCCCCAGCGGTCAAAAAGAAGATAATTATAATTTGGGCATTTACCGCATGCAGGTGACAGGAAAAGATTCCACGCTTATGCGCTGGCTCAAGCATCGCGGTGGAGCGCAACAACACCAGCGCTGGAAGCAAGAGAAAAAACAAATGAAGTTTCCTGCCGCTGCAGTCTTAGGTGCGGACCCTGCTACAATTCTAGCTGCAGTCACTCCCGTGCCTGAAACATTATCTGAATATCAATTTAGTGGCTTGCTTCGTGGCAAAAAAGTCGAGCTTGTCGATTGCAAAACCATTGACCTTAAAGTACCCGCTAGCGCAGAAATTGTATTAGAGGGGCATGTAAGTTTAGAAAATTATGAAGATGAAGGTCCTTACGGCGACCATACTGGATACTATAATAGTGTAGAACAATTTCCAGTTTTTACGATCACGGCCATTACTATGCGTAAGAATCCTATTTACCTTAGCACGTTCACTAGCCGACCGCCAGACGAACCCTCTGTTTTGGGCGAAGCACTTAACGATGTATTTGTTCCGTTACTCCAACAACAATTCCCAGAAATAGTCGACTTTTGGTTACCACCAGAAGGTTGCTCATATCGCATCGCGGTTGTTTCAATGAAAAAAGCCTATCCCGGACATGCAAAACGTATCATGATGGCAGTATGGTCGTTCCTCAGGCAGTTTATGTACACTAAATTTGTTATTGTGGTTGATGACGACATCAATCCGCGCTGCTGGAAAGATGTTATGTGGGCCATTTCAACACGCATGGACCCAGCTAGAGACACAACAATGATCGAACACACCCCTATTGATTATCTGGACTTTGCTTCTCCCAAAACAGGCCTGGGAAGTAAAATGGGACTTGATGCTACTAATAAACTTTACCCTGAAACAGAGCGCGAATGGGGAGAAAAAATGGCAATGAACGAAGATATCATTGAAAAAGTTAATCAGAAATGGCATGAATATGGAATTAACCTTTAAGCATACTATCCTTGCAAAACATTATGACCATTGACTCCAATATAATCACCTATACCCTCGATAAAGCCAAAGCACTTGGCGCAGACAAAGCTGATGTCATTAGTATTAATTCTAGCGATGTGAGTGTTGGCATCCGCCAAGGGGATACCGAAAGTATTGAGCGCGCAGAATCTTCGGGTATTGGCCTCAGGGTATTTGTAGATAACAAGCAAGCAATTGTCTCTGCTTCTAACACATCAACCGACACACTTGATAATCTCATCCAACAAGCCATCGCCATGGCAAAGTCCAGCCCTGAAGACAAGTTCAGCGACATTGCCCGCCAAGATCAGTGGATTAAAGAAACACCAACATTACATATCTTTGATGATAATGAACCAAGTATCGAGCAACTGAAATCCAGCGCCCTAGAAACTGAGGATGCCGCCCTCTCTACCAAAGGCATTACAAACTCTGAAGGCGCAGAAGCCAGCTATAGCACCTACCATGTCCAACTTGCCAATAGTCATGGTTTTTACCAACAATATCAAAGTTCTCTAACCGGCTTATCAACTTCGGTTATTGCAGGTGAAGGCGAAAAAATGGAACGTGATTACGCCTTCAGCACAGCACGTTTCTTTCAAAATCTAACCTCTGCAAAAGAGTTAGGACAAGAAGCTGCAAGGCGTACCTTAGCGCGGCTTAATCCAAAACAACCTTCCACATGCCAAGTGCCTGTCATATTCGAACCCAGAATAGGAAAATCATTGGTAAGTAACTTTATTGGTGCCATTAGCGGCTCTGCTATTGCTCGTGGCACAAGCTTTCTGATTAATAGTTTGAATACTGAAGTATTTCATTCCAATATCACTATCATTAATGATCCACATCGCAAAAGTGGACTTGGATCCAAACCATTTGACGCTGAGGGCCTTCCTTGCCAAGTATTGCACCTCATTGATAAAGGAATCCTAACCACATGGCTGCTAGATATTCGTTCTGCCAATAAACTAGGCATGGTTAGCAACGGGTGCGCCTCACGAGGCATGAACAGCGCTCCTTCTCCATCAGCACACAACGTCTACATTGACAAAGGCAGTGTATCACCTCAGGAACTAATGTCCGATATCAAACGCGGTTTTTATGTTACCGAAACCTTTGGTTCAGGTGTCAACTTAGTAACGGGAGACTATAGCCAAGGTGCAGCAGGATTTTGGATTGAAAATGGCGAAATTACCTACCCGGTAAGCGAATTAACCATTGCAGGCAACCTAAAAGACATGTTCAAAAGTGCAAACGTTGCTAATGACTTAGAATTCCGTTATAGTGTCAACGCCCCAACAATGCGTATTGAAGGCATGATGGTTGCTGGGCAATAATTGTCTTATATAATATTTTTACACCACCATGTCTGAACCTGAGAAAAGCAGTTATCTAATAAAGCGCTTATTTGGCATGTTTATCAAGCAACATGTCAATAAAATGGCCATTGCGGCTAGCCTAATGATTGTCACAGCCTTATGTACCGGAGCAAATGCATTGCTTTTGCAGCCAGTCATTGACGACGTATTTGCAGGTAATGATAAGCACATGCTGATTCTTATTGTTGGCGCTGTTGTTGCGGTGGCATTCATCAATGGACTCGCCAATTACGGCCAAAATTTTATGATGCGATGCATTGGACAAAAAATTGTCATTGATATGCAAACCACGTTGTACAAACATATGCTCGGTATGGACCTAGCAAATATCGGTAAAGACAACTCCGGAAAACTCATATCCCGCTTCACAAACGATATTCACCTGCTGCGTAATAGCACCTCAACGGTTATGGTTGGCCTGATTAAAGAGTCTTTAACTTTCATTGCTTTGGTTTCTGTAATGTTTTACCAAAGCGTCACATTGTCACTTATTGTGTTTATTGCATTTCCTATTGCAGTAGTTCCCATTTTAAGACTTGGGAAACGCATGCGTAAAATTTCTACTGGCATACAGGTTGAACTTGGCGAATTTACATCCAGACTTGACGAAACCTTTAAAGGTATTCGGGTAATTAAGGCCTATCAACAAGAGGAAACCGAAACAGCACATGCTGGTGGTGTGCTATCTAAACTTTACACGCTATATGTGAAGGCCGCACGCGTTCAGTCAGCAGCCTCCCCAATCATGGAACTTCTTGCTGGCATCGCTATTGGTGCCGTAATTTGGTACGGTGGATCACAAGTCATGGCTGGAGAAACAACCGCCGGAAAGTTCTTTTCCTTCATTGGCGCAGTACTGATGACCTACAAGCCGCTTAAAACAATCTCAAACATGAATACCATACTACAAGAAGGCATGGCTGCCGCCACTAGGTTATTTGAATTACTCGACACAGAACCAACCATTATTGACGCTCCCAATGCAGTTCCTTTAATCATCACCAAAGCCCCCAAGATTAACTTTAATCATGTACAATTTACCTATCAGGGAGCAGAACTTCCTGCGCTTAATTCGGTAGATTTTGATATTAAGGGCGGCCAAACTGTCGCATTAGTAGGACCATCTGGAGGCGGTAAAAGTACAATCATGAACCTGCTGCTACGCTTCTATGACACAACTGGTGGCACCATCTGTATTGACGACACCCCTATCAAAGACATCACCATTTCAAGTTTGCGTAAATCCATCAGCATTGTAAACCAAGACGTCTTTCTTTTTGATGGAACCGTAGCTCAAAATATTGCCTATGGTAGACCAGAAGCAAGCCTTGAGGATATTAAGCAAGCAGCCACTCATGCTGCGGCCCATGATTTTATCTCTCAACTTGATAATGGGTACGACACGCAAGTAGGGCAAAGCGGCAATCGTTTATCTGGTGGACAACGGCAACGCATAGCCATTGCACGCGCTATTTTAAAAGACGCCCCTATATTGCTTCTTGATGAAGCTACATCCGCATTGGATTCTATTTCAGAAAAAAAGATTCAGTCCGCATTAGAACGCCTCATGAAGAATCGCACGAGCATTGTTATTGCACATCGTCTATCCACGGTAATACACGCCGACAATATCATTGTGATTAAAAAAGGTAAGGTTGTTGAACAAGGAACACATGAGCAATTGCTTAAATCAGGGAAAGAATATCAACGCCTATATAAAGGGCTAGAGAAGCAATGACCAAAAAACAATTGCTCAAACACCCTGCACTACAATGGTGTATTGTGATGCTTCTTTATGTATATAGCCTGTTGGTATTTTATACCATCAGGTGGCAAAAACACATTCACCCTGATGTAACAAAAGCCACTCAAGAAGGCAAACCCATCATCACGCTTATATGGCACAGTCGTATTTTTATGGCTCCGTTTTTTCGTATTCATCAACAACGTCACGCAGCTATTATTTCGCAGCATGGTGACGGTGCTTATGTTGATAAATTCATGAAACTTCACAATGTCAAAGGCATTCGCGGCTCAACAAAAACAGGAGCCTTTGGAGCTTTTAAACAAGCCTTAAGCTGGCTCAAACAACATCGTGTGCTGGTTATAACCCCCGATGGGCCAAGGGGACCCGCTAGAATTTTCCAAAGCAATGCCGTTGCACTAGCACAAAAAACAGGAGCAGTGATTGTTCCGATGACTTATAGTGTTTCAAAGTGCAAAAAGCTTAATACGTGGGATAAATTTCTAGTACCATTTCCTTTTTGCAAAGGAGTACTTATTTTTGATGAACCAGTCATGGTAGACGCAAAAATACACCAAGAAAATGGGAAAAAAGCTGGCATTGAACTACAAAACAGGTTAAATATCATAACGACCCGCGCGGACGAATGTGTGGGCGCTCCGGTAGACAACATCTAACCTCTTACACGCCAAACATAACGCATGCTTTTAACCTTTTATCAATTTATCAATATCTTACTCACGCCCGTTATCTGGGTCTATTTGGTATACCGCAAAAAGAATGGTAAAGAAGATCCATTGCGTTTTTCGGAGCGTTTTGGCAAAGCGGCCTCACCAAGACCAGCTGGAACATTAGTTTGGATTCATGCAGCAAGTGTTGGTGAATCTTTGTCTGTGCTACCGCTGGTACAAAAACTATGCTCAGCATATAGTAACGCCCATATATTATTCACCACAGTTACGGTGAGCTCGGCAAAAATGATTGAAAGTAAGCTACCTGACAATGCATTCCATCAATTTGTTCCCATTGATAACCCATTGGCAGTAAAACGCTTTTTGTCACATTGGCAACCAGACTTAGCATTATGGGTAGAGTCGGAATTGTGGCCATCACTCATTTACCAAACCTCTCAAGACTGTCCCATTCTACTTGTGAATGCACGTATGTCTGACCAATCATATCGTTATTGGAAATATTTTAAAGGCTTTGCCTCTCAAATATTATCTCGATTCACCCATGTGTTTGGTCAAAGCCAACACGACACGGATCGATATCGTGAACTAGGTGCCAGACAGGTCACCTTTACTGGCAATATCAAATACGATGCTCCTGCATTGTCAGCAGACCCCAAGAAAATGGGAGAATTAGTCAATACTATCGGACAACGTCCCGTATGGTTAGCTGCTAGTACACATCACGACGAAGAAACAAAGATTGCTGAAATTCATAATCACCTTAAAGAAACCCACCCTGACCTTTTAACCATTATTGTTCCTCGCCACCCTAATCGTGCAGACGATATTATCAAAGATATCGGCCCTAGCATGGAGGTAATTAAACGCTCCTCAGAAGAAGAGATTACCTCAAGTACAGATATCTATCTGGCGGACACCATGGGTGAATTAGGTATTTTTTATAGGCTGGCTCCCATCGTATTTATTGGCGGCACACTTATTCCACATGGCGGCCAAAACCCTCTTGAGGCCGCTAGACTTGATTGCGCGATTATTTTTGGCCCTTACATGGATAATTTTCTAGAGATCAAGCGTGAATTCGAACAGCATAACGCTGCAATTAAAGTGAAAAGCAAATCGGAACTAGCTCAGGTTGTTGAAGAACTTATTGTCGATCACGACAAACAAGAGGCCCTTGCCCAAGCAGCAACAAAACTTGTTGAAGAAAAATCTGGCATCCTTGATACATTATGTGAGCATGTTCACCCGCTTATTCGTAAAGTTGAACCAACCTCTGATACTAATCTGCAAACGCAAGAAACCTCAACGTGACGCGTAACCTGCCTAGTTTCTGGAGCAATCGACGCTCGGTCATCAGCATCTTGCTAACTCCTATGACCTGGTTATGGAGATTGGCTGCATACATACGTTACATGATGGCATCCCCATACAAAGCAACCGTTCCTGTGATATGCGTAGGCAATATTACTGTTGGTGGCGCAGGAAAAACACCTACGTGCCTTTATTTGGCCCAATATTACCTCGATCGTGGGATGAAGCCTGCATTTGTCACCCGAGGTTATTTAGGTAACATACAGGGCCCTGTTAACGTTGATGTAGGCAAACATACGGCCAAAGAAGTTGGCGATGAAGCCTTATTACTTGCAAACCTTGCTCCAACCTACGTAGCAAAAAACCGAGCAGAAGCTGTATGCATGGCACAAAACAACCATCCGGATGTAATCATCATGGATGACGGCCTACAAAACCCTACTGTTCACAAAGACTGTAATATACTGGTTATAGATGGCATATACGGCCTTGGTAATGAACACATCATTCCTGCAGGCCCGCTACGAGCTAGCCTAAAAGCAACACTTCAACACATCGATAGTGTCATTATTATTGGCAAAGATAACCACAACATTATTGATCAATGTACCTGTACCACTGTGTTAAGTGCACATTTAAAGCCGGTAGAAAAACCTAATCCTGAAGCGGCATACATCGCATTTGCCGGTATTGGCCGACCAGAAAAATTCTTTACCACACTCAAAGAACTCTCACTAAACGTCATTCATGAGCATGCCTTTGGCGACCACCACCCTTATACTGAAAAAGAAATGGATCAACTCATCAGTGAAGCAAACACGCATCACGCAAAGCTCATCACCACACAAAAAGACCTTGTTAGAATTAAGCCACAATACCATAAGCACATAGTATCATTGGCCGTTACACTTGCGATGGACGAAGACCAGCAAAAAAGCTTGATATCTGTGTTACCCAACAGTGAGGTCACATGAAAACATTCCGTTACCTTCTAGAGGCAATTGCCATTATCCTTGCCATAGGAATATTCAAACTTATCCCTGCTGATAAAGCATCTGCTATTGGCGGAGCCATTGCTCGATGGATTGGCCCCAAGCTAAAAGTCCACCACACGGCAAAAAAGAATCTTGAAATGATTTTACCAACTTCAGACCACGAAACCATACTCAAGGGCATGTGGGATAATTTAGGACGCACCGCTATTGAATTTATTTACATGCCCAAATTACAAGGCAAAGCATTTGATAAAAGGGTTACGATTCATAACCAAGATCTTTTTATGTCATTACTGGATGAACATAAAAACCAACATCGGCGCATCATATTTTTTTCAGGCCATTTTGCTAACTGGGAAATTTGTCCAAAATCTTCCGCGCACCTAGGATTACCACTTGCACTCATGTATCGGCGGGCTAATAACCCTTATGTTGACAAACTCATTCAAAATGCACGCAAAACCTACCAAGTTGAAGCCATCTCCAAATCTAATAGCGGCTTAAAACAGTTAATTAAATCCGTGAAATCAAATATTCCTGTGGGTATTTTGATGGATCAAAAAGCGAATGAAGGTATCAGTGTTCCTTTTATGGGAAAACCCGCTATGACAGCCCCTGCAATTGCTACGCTGGCATTAAAATACAACTGCTTGTTAGTACCCGTTGAAGTAGTACGTAACCCTGATCAATTTAGTTTTACCGTAACTCCCTACCCGCCCCTTGAATACACCACCTCCGGCGATATAGAAGCCGACACACTCTCCATACTTACTCAGATCAACCATCAACTAGAAGAATGGGTCACAAAACACCCTCAGCAATGGTTTTGGGTTCATAAACGTTGGAACATATAACAAACTAACCTTGTTATTTTTAATTTTCCTACTTATTCAAATTATGCTAGTAATGTGATACTAATCGTAAGTAGCGATAGCGCCTGTTTGGCGCGAACTACGCAAGCGTATAGCCTTCGTGGCATTTGCCTATCGGCCAAAGCCGGGCGTAGGCTGAAGATGAAATACCATTTCTCTGAAAAAGAAATGGTATCGATTTAGAAGAGAAAAGAAAGAAGGAACCTCATGACTACCAGTCAAATATTACAAGGCATTGAACCATTTAGAGCACTTCCTGCTGCAGTCAGGCACGCAGTAGAAAGAGAATTAAGCCTAAAGAAAGCCGTTTGTGGTGACATTATTTGCAAACAAGGCAATCATATTGAGGGTATCTATATCATTATCAGTGGACGACTTAGAGCGTACACTCAAGACGGTGATAATCATGAGCAGCTTCAAACAATAACAGACATGATCGAAGGTGATATTGTAGGTAAACGCTCGCTTTTATACGATGAGGTACACTCATATAACGTAATTGCCGTACGCAAAAGCACCATTGCATACTTACCAAAACAAGCATTCGAACAATTGCTAAAGAAATATCCTGAACCAATGTTTGCATTATTGCAGTCGTTGTTGCACCGGATTCCTAAACACCAACGCCCAGATAGTGCACGCAACATTGTTGTGATTCCAACCGATAACTACATTCCCATCAAAGAATTTATGCAAGGTTGGCAACGTGCAAATGATACTATCAATAAAGGCAGCAAGCCTTTTTCGCTATTATTAAATCATGAATTTGTCGCCAAGAATATTACCCAGTCCGAGAACGAAGATGCCATGGTGCATTACTGTAAGGAACTAGAGAAAAATTATGATGTTCTACTCTATGAAGGCCACGAGGGGCTAGACCAATGGAATACTGCATGCCTACAACAGGCTGATAAGGTATTAATTTTAGTGCATGCCAGTGCTTCACAACTAACACCTGAGATTGAACAAACCCTCGAAACCATGCGTCTTATTGCACCCTTGGTGAAATGGGATCTTATTTTATTACAAGATCGTAAAAGCCCACTAAAACAACGCCACAATCCGTGGCTAAGTCTTGGATTATTTGACCGTTGTTTTTTCATGGCCCTGGATGAACCGGAAGATTACGATTATCTAACCCGTTGGTATCGGGGTCAAACGACTGGCGTTGTACTCAGCGGTGGTGGTGCACATGCACTCGCTCATATTGGTGCGTTACGAGCACTGAAAGAATCAGGAATAACCATCGACACCATTGCTGGAACTGGAATTGGGGCGTTAATCGCAGCACTTTATGCAGCCGGTTATGGCTATAAGAAGATGCTCTCCATTGTACATCAAATGTTAAATACCAAGTCAATTTACGGTGACCTTACGTTACCTTCGGTAGCATGTACCAAAGGTAACCGCCTCAATGCATGGCTGGAAACATATTTTGAACATCAAGAAATTGAAAATCTATGGCGACCATTTTTTTGTACTGCAACAAATTTAAACAAAGGCACAACTCATATATTTGAATCAGGCGATGTCCATCACGCATTAAGAGCAAGCCTAGCTACACCCGGTATCACACCGCCAGCTGTCATTAACGGCGAATTATTTGTTGACGGTTCAGTCCTCAACCCATTGCCCGTAGACCTGATGAAACGCCAAGGAATTGCTAATATTATTGCGATTGATGTTACAGGCCAATCAAACAAAATATCGATTGGCCATCAACAAGAATTGGGTATACGTCAATGGTTTGAAAAACGCCACGACCCTTTTTATCCTCATATCGTCAATCAGTTAGTCCGTGCCAGTAATCTAAATCCTGCATCGGTCACAAAAGAATCACGCGACCTTGCCAATCTCACCATAACCCCAGATGTGAGCATGTTTGGCGTTAATGAATATAAACAACTTGCATCTATTGTAGAAGTAGGCTATCAGGCAACAAAAGATAAGCTTGCAAAAATGAAAATAGAGGACATTAGTGTTGCCACATCAGCTGCCCTTAGCAAAACCAGTGAGACCTTGCCATAACACCCAAGATACCCAGGATCTGTCTAGGATTACAGGCTATCTTAACCAAATCATGACCGGCAAAAAGAATAGAGATTTTTCAACATCTGGTACCCCCATCTATACCGAAAATGAAACCGTGGTCCAGATCCAACGCCACCTGGAACAGTTTAAGAATGCCCCTAATATATGTATTACAAGCAAAGTAAGGGTACTATCAAGGCTGTCTGATTATTGCACCAATCATGACGACATAGCACGATCATTGCGCTTATCCATCAAACAAACGGCAGCAGAATTAAACCTTTCAATGCAAGAACTTGAAAAAGAAATAGCATCCCACCTAAAAGCCGTACACTTTCAAAACATCAGTGCATCCAGTGTGTGCATGATATTATAAAGAATACCAAGCAAAGCGGTTTACATCATTTTTTTACAAACTAACCTGTAAAAATGATGTTAGGCATCATGACAATAGTGATATGTAGTATGCCACACACCATCATCATGGCATACTCTACCGACATAGCCAGTACTACCATTGGGGCAAGAAGCCTGTTCATCCTTTATCATAAAGCCAACAGGCAAGCCATCGCATAAGGCGGGTTGGCAATGATCATAAAGGGTCATCCAGTAATCTTGGCCACCATGATCAACACATTGTTGAACATGCCTCCCTACTTCTCCTTTGGGACAACCAATGTCACGTTGATCGTGAATACTTGCCTGACATGATCCATATTGTGGAGCGCACTCATTACCGATGACCTGCCAAGTACCATCGGGTGCACACATGGTGGTTACAGCTGCTCTTGCATCCTCAAGGCGTGTTCTCCCTTTATAACCGGACGGGCAATGCTCCGCACCAAGGGACCCCATCATACCCACCAAGAACCCTCCAGGGCACGTGATCATGTCACACCCTGCCTCCAAATCTTCTTTAGGCCTACGCCATACCCCATACTCGGTACACTCTAAAACATACCCAAGTGATGCATCACCAGGACATGTCTGGGTCATGGTCTGACCAGGAGCATACCTATTTACCCCATCATGACACATCACTGGCTGCATGCATGAACCCGCTAATTGCTTCCAATAGGTGAATTGCTCGGTAGTATCATTACCACTGCATATTTCCATCATTTTACCAATGCGCCCCTTAGGGCAGCGCACTGCTGGATCCGATATTTCACGCATATGCCCAACTTGCTTACACGCACCCGCACCACCGACCGCAGACAGCCCCTGGTCTGCCTCCAATACCACATGCATAATGCATTTATCTTGATCATTATGCTGTTTATAGCGCTCAGTATTACTTTGTACACAAGGCGTATCAGCATCTACCCGAATACGACCATAAAAAGGATGGCCATCATCAATTTGGTTATCTAAATAGGCAATCGCTTCACCGGTTAATACCCCTGTATCTTTATCAGCACTGGCTAATGTCAATATCAATAACTGTCCCCCTCTAATATGAAAGAAACCTCCTTCAATAGGAGACTTCACTACTCCCTGCTCAACCGAAATATCTTGCAGTTTGCCACTTTGCTTCATGGCATGCCAATCGCTCTCACTATTAGGGTAATGTCCAACACGCTGCTTATACTGCTTAGCCACCTGACTAATAGTTGCAATATCGCGAATAATCTGTGCTAGAGCGCTGCGCTCTATCATCCTGGCGCCACCAGCAACAACTACCACTAAGGCAGCAATTGCAGCCAATGTCACCGCCATTTCAGTAATCGTAAAGGCTCGTTGCATGTCAGATTATGTACTATAAATCTTTCTGCTTTCTTTTACAAGATCGACTATTTGCTGTGCATAAACTGTATATATTTTCTTTGCATCAAATTGTTGGCTAAACAAAAGAGCTGCATGCATACTCATGGTTTGACGCTTCACTTGATCATGCAAATAAAACATTTTAAGGCATAAAGCATCTGCATCCAACATACTTGCGGATAAACCTATTTTATGTTGTTCAATCAATTCTGCCACTTCTCCTTTGTTGGCACTAATTACAGGCTTACCTGCCGATAGAAAAAGCATGGTATCCGAATCGACACCATCATTATGCAAACTCATACCAACATCTGTAATTTGTATTAAACCAGCATGTTCTTGGGCAGTTAAATGATGGTATATCGAAACATGACTTAATTGCTCGCATGTCGCTTGCATCTTTTGCCACATTGCCTTGTCATCGGTCACTAGCACCAACATGATATCGGCTTTTTCTTGGTTGTTTAAACGCGTAGCTATGTCGGCAAAAACATTCAAGTATTTTTGGTCAGAGGAAGATAAAAAACACGTAAACACTGTTTTGCCAATAACCTTACCATCTAAAAGCACCATCGAATCAGTTGCATACACCTCATCCGAGTTAAAGAATGGTACGCCATCATAGAGTAGTTCTGTTTGAATTTCAGGAGTCACACGCTTAACCCAATGGTCACATGCTTTACTCGCCACCACAATTTTATCAGCATATACAAAGGATGACTTCAGCCAATAATATGCCAATTTTTCTATTGGCCCTGAGGGAACATGCTGGATGTCCAGTACAATCCGAATATGCTTCGCCTTAGCCCAAGCAATAATCTTTGAATAAAAATATGCATGTGTTACATAGGGTAAAATAATTACATCGGGGTCATCATGTTCTTGGGCATGCTGTACAAAGCTGTTCCAAAGTTTCTTTTGGTAGCGCCAATACGCCAATGAATATTGATACCTATAACTTCCTGCTTGTAACAACTGCACCTTGATGTCACCATCAATATCACCTGCTACATCCTTATTATTAAGAAATTTCGCTGAGCTAGCATCATAGCTATTACTATAATACATTACTTTATTTCCAGCATCTGCCAGTGCCTCAGCTACAAGAAAACTGCGGTCTCTTTGCCCTTGACGACTTGCAGGGCTTAAATGATTCAAATTAACAATCCAACAGTTCATAGGATTATACAAACAACAAGTTAAAATACGAGATTTCTAAAAAAGTAAAAATACTGCTATGATTTTTAGACGAAGCACGCTAAATTTGCGTCTGTCGTATAGCATATAATTTACTATAGAACCATGAATTTTTCTTGCTTTGAACACAAAAACCCTCTAATGCCTTCCAACACATGACTCGTGATATCATCAGGAACATTACCCCTATGGACCATCCTCCGCTACTACATGTCCACAAAGGAAACATATCGTTAGTGGTCACTCGTGACCCTGAGGAAATCAGGAAAGCACAATCTCTTCGGTATCGCATTTTCTTCGAGGAAATTGCTGGAGTCACCCCTACCTCTCATGAAAATCTGGATTGTGATGAATATGACGAACTATGCGACCACGTCATTGTTTATGATCAAAACACCGTCATTGGAACATACCGCTTTCTTCGCCCAGAATATATGAAAACCGTTGGCAAATACTATACACAATCGGAGTTTGACCTAGACAAGCTTCTCGGAAAATATAGTGGCAATGTAGTTGAAGTTGGTCGCTCTTGTATTGACCCTGCCTACCGCACCGGAAGTATTATCAAACTACTCTGGGGTGGCATTACCCTGTATTTGGAAACATTTAACATTGATTTAATGTTTGGCTGTGCCAGTTTCCCAGGTGACGACCCAAGCCAACACGCACACTGTCTTTCTTATTTGCATCACTTTCATCGGATCAATGACACATTGTGCCCTACCCCGCTTGAACATGTAAAAGCATCGTTTGAACTGACTCCCAAAGACAACCTTGATGAAAAACAATCTTTTAGTTCACTGCCACCACTTATTAAAGGCTACCTCAGATTAGGCGGCAAAGTAGGCACTGGTGCAGTAATTGATTCACACGTCAATACCACTGACGTTTGTATCATTGTTGACAAAAAGGATATTTCTCAACGATATTTAGATCACCTTATGGCGTCCATTAAAGAATAAATTGTCCTTACCATGAAAACACTTCGCGGCCTTATTCGTTCGTGTCTCCTTATTTGCTACACGTCCCTTTACGCTATCATCCTTCCTATCACAAATGCTCTTGGTGCATATAAAGTGCATCAATGGCTACTTGTGCTTTGGTACGGCACCACCCTTAAACTGCTGGGCATAAGCACCATTGTTCGCGGCCATATTCCGAAAAATCAAGCAGGCTGCTTGGTAGTTGCCAATCATTGTTCTTATGTTGATATTCTGGTATTAGGAAGCTTAATGCCGGTGCATTTTACACCCAAGCTTTCTATCAAATCATGGCCCATTGTTGGCTTCTTTGTTACCTTAAGTCAGCCTGTTTACATTGACCGAGGCAATCGCAGTAAAATGCATGACCAGTATCAAAAAATTGTTAATTTCATCGATAGCGGCAAACATGTGGTCATTTTTCCTGAAGGCACCACAAATAATGGCGCTGCCGTCCTTCCATTTAAAGCCGGTGCATTTGCCATATTAGAGCACACCGCCTCTCCGGAAAACCCTACACCAGTATTACCTATTACCATTACCTACACTGAATATAACGGAACCAACCACACTCCCAGCACCCCTTCGCCCATCGCATGGTTTGGTGACATGACCCTCATGCCACATTTGTGGAAAATGCTTACTAGCAATTATGGTGTTGTAGAAGTTGATATACATGACACCGTTAGCCTAGCAACACACCAAAACCGCAAGGCCATTAACCAACATTGCCATGAACTTATTAGTACCACGCTGACAAAAAACTTGTCCCGTAAGGGTTAATGGGTTATTAAAGGGCTGTTTTTGTACTGTGGCGGCACTGTTTTATAATCAATGCTTGTCCCTACAGTTACAAACACCACTTATTTTTTGCCACGCGCGTCCTTAGCTCAGCTGGATAGAGCAACAGCCTTCTAAGCTGTGGGTCAGAGGTTCGAATCCTCTAGGACGCGCCATCCGCTTTTGGGTACATACCGCAAGACATAGGATCTACCCGGGTCTACCCCAATTAGGGAGGCACAAATATGCAAGCATCACACCAATCTTCGTTTTTGTTCATAACAAGCACAAATCCACACCATTAGTTGTTTTAAAGCGTAAAACTGCCAAATAATAGTAGCAAATAATTTATAACCACCTATAATCAGCCAATGCTCATAGAGTATTATCTATCATATTGAAATAAAAGGGGAGAGGCATCATGCCTAGAGGTGGACAACAAGCAGACGCAGCTAAAAGAGTTGATAACAATCCTTTACATAAAAAAATAGCTCTTGCTAGACAAGTACTTGGGCATGCAGCTGGCGCTGCAAGACTAGGAGATGATAACACTCACTGGTTGCTTATGATGCTTGCTATGCCGTTATTAACACAAATTGCAAAGGCTGACCCTCTCTTGTTTGTTGGCCCAGGACAAGGCCCTTGTAACGGCACAGAGGGAATACACCTTGCCAACCAATCGCAGATCATAAATGGCTTTCCATTTGCATTAGGAGCGTTTAACGCATTTCAAAATGGTAAAGACCAAGTAGAAGGCCTTTCTAAACTTCCTGACGGATGGCTCTTCCGTCAAGCCCCAGGCAAAAACGCCAGCATGCAAATATACGCATATGGACCAGGACAAGGCGTATTCTGCGGAGCTACAATAGAGGTCCCAAATGCTGGCGAGCTTGCTTTTTCTGACGTTAGAAAAGGTCAGGCTTATGCATTACAAAATGGAACTGTATTTTCACCTGAAGGCATATCACAGGTTACACTCGTAAATGGGCCAAAAACTGGAGAAATCGTACCACCAAGAAATGTAACCCGGCGTGACCTTTTTGGGGATGCACCACCAAACACCAAAGTTCACGAAAGCCATAGCAGACAGCAAACACAGCGCGGGAATGACGTACATACCGGTGGAAAAACAGGCCGGTGATAAGGATAAAAATTAGCATACCCAAGCCATTTCCATATTTTATATAAAAAATAAACCAATCTGGCGAAGACTTTGTCTAGCTGAGTTGTAATACATAATAGAAGGCAGGTTACAATATATCTGCCCATTATTGTTACTAGAATGAGGTTTATTATGAAAAAAATACTTACAATTGGCATCTGCTCTACATTCATCTCTTCTGCTGCCCTTGCATTTGGAGGATTTCCAGGTGAAGGTCATTTCTCGCCACGCCACAAACATGATCACATGCTAACAAAAATGGATAGCGATGGAAATGGTGTATTAACCAAAGATGAAATCATCACATTTCATACAAAAGCATTCGCTGATATGGATAAGAACAGTGATGGTACCGTTACAAAAGACGAAATGCATACATTTCATGAAGCCCGCATGAAAGAGAGGCTAAAAAAGAAAATTTGTGACAGTGCAAGCTAATAACATTAAAAATAGTATGACGACACGCCACATGGACATAACCGATGAAATACTACTTACTCACATTGCCAGTGGCAATCGTCATGCATTCACCACATTGGTAGACCGCCACGCAACACGTTTTTTCCGTGTAGCATACCGCATTGTCTTAAATAATGAGGATGCAGAAGATATTGTACAAGATGCTTTTGTGAAGTTATGGCAACATCCTAACATGTGGGATGCCACAAAAGGTGCCAAATTTACAACATGGTTCTATCGAGTTATTACAAACAGCGCATTAAATGTTAAAAAATCACACCGCCTCTTATCATCATCTCATATACACGAAGAAACCATAGAAGACACTAGCATTGCAACAGATGATGCCTTAATGATTAAAAGACACCGTCGCTGGATAGAGGAAAATATTAAACAACTACCCGATAACCAACAATTGGCACTTAATTTATGTTTCTTTGAAGAACTTAGCAATCAAGAGGCAGCTAATATTATGGGCATCAGCGTAAAAGCGATACAGTCTCTTATTATGAGAGCAAAAACCACACTCAAAAACAAAGTCACTAATGACAGCACAACGATGTGAGAAATGTATGAGCAAAGACACTTTAACACAATGGATCATATGGTACGGTAAGGATACCTCAAAATGGCCGCTAGACATACAACAACAGCTAGCACAGTTGCTACAGAATTCACCCAGTATGCAACAAGTGCTGGATGACGAAATTGATTTCTACAATCATTATACGTCTTGTTTTAATGCAGAGCCTTCTTCTGACTTCATCAACCGTATTACAGATGCTGCCTTTTCAAAGCCGCAAACTACGCAGCACTCCTTGCTGACTAGCCTACAGCGCTATATTCGTACTTTAATGCAAGAGCTGCACATACCAGCACCAGTAACAACATTTGCATCTATTGCATTACTGGGCATTGCACTTGGTTTTGGCTACTCTTCTATTGTAGAACACAACGACTATATCATACCAAATATTTCACTCATTTATGACACCAGGGATATATTATGAATAAGCATTTAAGAATTATTTTAGCTATATCATTAGCCATCAACCTTTTGTTAAT
This sequence comes from uncultured Alphaproteobacteria bacterium, assembly GCA_937907045.1. Classification (GTDB taxonomy): domain Bacteria; phylum Pseudomonadota; class Alphaproteobacteria; order Rickettsiales; family UBA6187; genus CALCTU01. The sequence goes on along the minus strand of CALCTU010000165.1, from coordinate 5,702 downwards.
TGGGGCAATTGGTGGTCGTATGCTACATGGCTTTAAGCACGGACATCCAAAATTGATGTCACCGGATAACATGAAAAAAGAACTTAGTAGTTTTTTACCTGCCAATACAGTTGAAAAGCTCGAAGCATCCATGCATAAAAACTTTGAGAAACGTAAAGATACTTTTTCTGCAATCAAAGCTGCTCACCAAGAAATGGAAACCATCATGACTGCGGAAACCTTTGATGCTGAGGCATTTAAATTGCAAATCGACATACTTGACTCCCTTCAAGCAAAGACATTCAAAGGCATCGGCGAAAGCTTGCTCGAAATATTACCTACCTTAACCCATAAAGAGCGCATATTACTTGCCAAGCACCTCAAAAAAAACAAACCCCGACCAGGAATGACCATGCCCCCTCCCAAAACTATCACATGCCCTCAAGATCCAAATACGTATAGTGATGATAAGTAATTTTGTTTAAAAAAGACAAAATGAATAACACAGCTTGATAAATAACAGTTGTTCTAATTCTACCACCACATCCTATCAAGTTGCTTGACATACATGAATAAGATAATTATGTGTTAATAAACTTAACTTATATCATCTGACGTATTTTTATGTATAAAGCTCTCGACGTCCAATACGGATTCACAAAATTTTCACAATTGCAGGTAGCTGAGCAAGAAGATGGTCGTTATTTGCTTACACTTTGTTTCGATAAGGAAGGCTACATAACACAAAAAAGGAAAACAGGCACGACCGCATTGATCGCTAGACAGTGTCTTTCCACTGTCGCTGGTTTTCTTAACGAAATCGAAGGAATAACGGCAGTTGAACGTGGCATAACCAGATCGGGTAGGCCAGAACGATACACTATTGACCCACAAACAGAGACAGGCTATTTCCAATTAGTCGTGGATAACTATCACGTTGCAGGCAACATACAGAAATTTTATCAAAGATTGAAGAAAAATAAATCTTCATCTACGCCGTCTCAAGCATATCCCTATCAAGATACTGACACTATAAAAAAAATGATTCTTAGTCCTCAAGGGATAGACTTGTTTCCATATTCTATAACATTAGTCCCACCCTCCCAAACAATTGAGAACCTCTCAGAGGGTGAAGCACAATATGTTTACGGTGGATTAAGAGGTTTTACCGATATTGAAATAACAAAAGATGATGCAACAGATAATTATATCGTTACCTTTTACGCCCCAAGTACCGCAACAACCATGAGACAATATACAAGGCAAGGTCAACTGCATCAACATCCCGAACCAGCAACTCAACTGAGTAAAGCAATACGATTTATATCTACCGTTACCGGTGCACCCAGAGTTAAATTTGGAAAACTTTTTTATAGAGTAAATCCAGATTCAGAACTAGAATCAGAAAAATATATATACGAACTACGCACTCCCAGTCTCGAAACCGCTCAAAGCATAGAAGAATTGTTTAGAAGCGCAACTGAAAAAGAAGTTTTGCCTAACCATAAGACTAAATATACCTGGAAGAGTCCGACGACTACAGAAATGGCCGAAGTTTTGGTATCACAATCGGCCAATGATACAGACGTAGAAATAGTAGATTCAACGACACCATTCTCAAAACATAATACTCTTAGCGTTGAGCCCCTGCCACCGTCGTCTGAGAAACCAAGATACCAACTCACCCTTGCCTTTAAGCCACTTCCCGAAGGCAAAACAATCTATCAACAAATGCGTATAATTAAAGCAGTATGCGCGGATATTGAAAAAATTTCAACAATCACGCCATCTGCAGAGTCTTCAACCCTTACATTTACTATTTTAGCATCAAACTACAATAGGATTTGCGAAAAACTTTTAGATGATCGAATTGTGTATTTCCTTGACGAGCATAAGCTTGCGCCCATAACCGCTTCTTCTAAGGTACAAATGCAACCTACTCTCCCTAGCACCCATGGCTCAAATGTTTTGGCCACAGCCGCACTTCCTCCGTCACAAGCATCATCCATGGACTGCGGCGTATAGAGCAAGTTTGCTTAAATCACATTTACGCCGGCATCGTAATACCATTTATGCCTAAATACAAAAGTTTAAAAAAAATGTCACATTTATGTGGTATGCTTGCTGGGCTCTTAACAATATCAATGGTCCTATCATGCCACCACCACCTAATACCCCACCGTCAAGCCGTCTAGAATCCGCCCAATCAATTTCAACAAATGTAACGACACAAGACGTTGATCACTTTTTTAAAAGCATTTATCCCTTCATGACCCTCAGGCATGCACTTGAGCACCCTGAATTAGTAGATAGTGGTTTTTTTATGAAAGGTGCACGAGAGGCAATTCGTATTTTTAACGCATTTATTCACTGTGTTGAAGATCCATCTCAAGTATCACAAAGCAAAAGTGGCATTCCGTACACACTCAAAGCCAATTTGGGAATTAAAGACACTCAAGCCAATTTTGGACTTCCCATTACTTTCAAACATACGCGAACATCACCAATGGCCCGTATCATTCAAAGCCTCAATGGTACAGAATTTATCGGCTACACTACCACATCAGGCTTTGCGATGCACAATTATGCCCCTGGCACTAAAAATCCCATCTCGCCTGAACACACAGTCGGAGGATCAAGTGGCGGAGCCGCTGTGGCAGCCGCCCTGAGAATGGCTCTTTTAAATCCTGGAACGGATTTTGGAGGCTCCATACGCATGCCTGCTGCATATCTTGGAATATTTGGCTATAAAGCTGGTCCAACAAATGGATTATTCATGCAAAAGGTTCTAGATGGCGATCCTATCGATAGTCAAAATATAGATGCACTTATAACAGCTTCTGAAAAGGAGTTAGAGACACCACCAAAATATGGTTGCCGAAGCGCCTCATTCTTAGCATCAACCATAGAAGATATTATATTAAGTGTTGCTCTATCATTGGGCCAAGATCCACTAACATTCTTAAAAGAAATTCAAAAGCAAGCAATAGGGCAACAAACAGTTCGTATTGGTATTGTCAAAACCCTACCCACCGCAAATCCTAAAATGCAAGAAGCAACCGAGCAAGAATATGCGGCCGTGCAAGACATGGCAGACAGGTTACAAAAATCGGGAATGAATGTAGAATTTATCGAGATAAATCCTGACGAACTCTCCATTGGCAGCCCAAAAGACATCTACAAAAGCTACCATGCCATGGTAGGAAGATTAACCGCAGACTTTAATGACACGCTCAAAGAACAAGGCTTTACTGACGAAGAAATTTGTCAAGACGCAGACCAAACCGGAACCTTCAGACACATGTACATTAAGATGGGAGAGTTATTGCAACAGCAAGCAAACGATTCACCAAAGGAAATCGACAAACACCTCCAGGTTATGCGCCAATTGCGTGATAAACTCGACGAGGTGGTTGCTAACCATGGTCTGGATTTCATTATTTCTCCTACATTAGAACGACGCGCTGCCGAAGGTGAACTTTATCCAACGCCAGAAGATAATAAACGTTATCAACAGCTCATCCAGAACCCTAACCTTGAAGGAATGCTTAATGAAGCAGCAACCAGAACATTTAATGATGCTATCCACGCATTAAGTGTTAACCCCATGGGACGTGCTGCCATCGCAATACCTAACCCCAAAACAAATAATGGCTTGGGATCTGTTCAGCTCATCGCAGCAACACCAGCACATGAAGCCAGATTATTAAGCACCGCTCTTAGCATCTCACAACACTTAGACCTTGGCCGAGAAGTTCCAGAAGTCTTAACCAAGCGGGCGCACGACTTTATGCTCCAGGCTATTGAAGAACGAGAAAAGAATGCGCCTCGTTCACGGCTGTAGCCGTTGGTTGCTATGATATACTCTATCAAGAGAGCTAATATTAGGAGACAGTGTAGCGCCCTAACACTTCTTCTGTTTTTTGCAACGCCTTTTCTAGGCTTTGTATGATTCCAGAAACATCTGATTGACCAATCATTAAACATTGATTGTTGTCATCACAGATGTCGATCACAAATGCTTCAAACAACCTGTCTTGGGCATTTAAAATTTTCGGAGTATAGAAACGATCATTTGCAAAGCCAAAATCATCCAGTTTAAAATGAATTTCTCTTGTTTCATTAACTGGCAAAGTGGGACTTAAGTTCCATGAGTTACCTCGGTTTACATGACCGTCATATTCAGTTACCGCAAGAACTTCTCCGTTGCTTGAAACACGCATTAAATACTTAACCTTTGATAATTCAAATGGCGCGTTATTCTTAATATTAACAGAGCCATACCAAACTTTTTTACTAAACACTCTTCCTTTTTTAAGGTGCATGTTAGAAATTTTTATGGGCAGCTCATTTACAATTTTTGATCTTTTTTCATATTCTGCTTGGCTTGTTTTTAACTGCGCCAAACGAAAAATTTGTCTTGTTGAGGCACTACTGGCTTCTGTTTTGATCAAGTCACGTAACGTGCCCCGATACCCAACAAGTTGTTGGGCGCTTTTTTGAGACATAAGCCATTTAATATCTTCAAAAAGCGTTGATTCATTTTCTTCCTTGGCATCCATCAATGCACGTTGTATTTGTTCTTGTGTGTCTGCAGTGGTAACAATATTTAAATCACGTTCTTCAATTTTTTCCGTGCAACCAATTAGTAACCCAACCACTAAAAAACATACTAGAATTCTCATAACGACTCCGTCTATCTAAACTTATACTCTCTATTAATGATAAATCTATCTACCTAATAACGTTCCCAGCCCTACTATACTTTTATTAGAGCGTCAAACAATTTTATACAATCGCCTTAAATTATTTTCCTGTTCTATCCTAGTTCTTGGTTATATCCCAGCATTGGTTGACCGTTATTCACGAACCCGCATAAGGGATATTACGCAGCCAAAAATAATTATTTCAACCCGCACGAGAACGAGGCATAGACCCCGGGCACAAAAAGCCGAGGAACCGAATTGAGGAAACCAGAGCACCAAATTAAAGAGACTGGGGGAGATGCAACTTACAAAAAAGAACTGCAGTAGTAAGCCAGCAATTATTGCAGCTCTTCTGTTTTTACAATTTGTTCATAACGGTCATATAAATACCTTGTATCTAAGAGGCCATCGCCATTAGCGTCAAAATCTGAAAATTTTAAACGATTATTGTCGTAATAATTTATTTTGACTGTTTGGTCGGCATGAGGATCAAGAAATGTTATTTTTGATAAAACACGCAACGCATATTGTTCAATAGAATCTACTTTATCATCACCGTCAATATCTGTTTCGGACTTTAATAACGAGCCATTCTTATAGATAACATGCGTCTCAAACCTACCATCAAAATTATTGTCCAGTCGCATATCATCATAATTGCCATACATATTATATGTCGCAATTTCATCAACTTTACCATCTCCATTACGATCTTCCTCTGATCGCAGTAATATTCCATTTAAGTCATACGAATAACTAGCTTCAAATTTACCGTCAAAATCATGATCTTTTTGCATCAGACTCACAGTTCCATTATCATTATATTGACTTACGACATCAAAATTACCATCAGAATTCAGATCAGACTTGGATGACTTTAGAACCCCATTATCGCCATATGTTTCAAATACTTCAAATTTACCGTCATAATTAATATCATACTCTACAGAGCGTGCTACACCCTTATGGTTTGTCAAAATAACATCAATATGGTCATCAAAATTATTATCTGATTTT
>CALCTU010000164.1 GCA_937907045.1 uncultured Alphaproteobacteria bacterium | reverse complement strand
CTGATTAGGCGTGCAGACATAGCATTGTACCATGTAAAAAGTACAGGCAGAAATAAAGTGGCTGTTTATTACGATTCACCAGAGCAGCAACAGCCTGCTTCATAAATTACTAAAAACTATTGATTTTTTCTTCGTCATTACCTATATACTTGATGTGGACGAGAGATAAAGTATCGCTTTAGGGTGGTGCGATAACTATTTATTTTTTAACGATTTGCATGGAGGTTGTTATGAATGCGCATGCAACAACTGGTGGCTCTTATAAAGATCCCCAAGGACAAAAGAAACCTGAAGCAAAAGATCAATCCAACGACATGTTGAAGCAGATTTGTGAGCTTATCGGAGATGCTGTTTCCAAGAATGATGGGCCAACAACAACAATGAGCGAAATTGACGCTGATGGTTTGGAAAAGAACTTTCTGGATGAAGATATTTTTCTTGATTCTATCTTGGATGAGTTTGGCGAAGTAGAGTCAGAACAAGATATAGATGATCTTATTGCTAAGCAGCACAAAAAGCTTAAAGAGCAAATGGTCCAAGTGCAGTTTCATCGAACCAGCAAAGAACATGTTAAGGGCTTGTTTGTTATTGAAGAGCTTCTTTATCTAATGCAAAAAAACATGCATGTGCGTGAGTTTTTTATTAAAAACAATCTTGCTCAAACGCAATTCATGGAAGCATTAAAAGATCAGCTGCGTACCATTAAGTCTGCCAATGATAATGCGCTTCATACACAGCTCCAACAGGCGACGACAGAGCATCTTAATAAGCAACAAGCGATGATGATTGCTTAGTGCGATATTGTTTTACTGTGACGGTAAGTTTTGTATTACCGGGCCAATAGTTCATCTAAGCTTTGCCTTTTACGAAGAACGATAACTTCATCACCATCTACTAGTACCTCTGCAGGTAGAGGACGGGTGTTGTAGCTGCATGCCATCACTGATCCGTATGCTCCGCAAGATCGAATAGCGATTAGGTCATCAGCTTTCATTGTAGGCAACTCACGATCTTTTCCAAATACATCGCCTGTTTCACACACAGGTCCCACAATGTCAGTAGGAAAGACGTCTGTGGTGTGATCAAACTCTACCGAGGGAACAATATCGTGATAGGCATCATAAAGGGTGGGGCGAATGAGGTCGTTCATCGCTGCGTCAATAATGAGAAATTTTCTGCCATGATATGTTTCTTTTAGGAAAATTACTTTGCTTAATAAAATTCCGGCATTACCTACAATAAGCCTTCCAGGTTCAAAAACTAACTTGCACCCAATATCTCCAAGTACTTCTTTAACCATTTGTCCGTAGGCGCTTGGAGAAGGGGGAATGTCTTTTTTATATGGGATTCCAAGTCCACCACCTAAGTCCAGATGTGTAATATTATGTCCAGCTTCACGCAGTTGAATAACAAGGTCTTTAATTTTAGTAAAAGCTTGCCTGAATGGTTCAAGGTTCGTTAGTTGTGAGCCAATGTGAACGGCGACTGACTGAACTTCAATGCCATCTAATGTGGCTGCTTTGTTGTAGAGGCGTAATGCGTCATCATACGCAATGCCAAACTTGTCACCTTGTCTACCAGTAGCAATTTTATCATGCGTGCCTGCATCCACGTCCGGATTAACTCTAAAAGCAATTTTTGCAGTTGCGCCCAATGATGCAGCAATAGAACTTAATAATTCTAGCTCTGGTTCAGACTCGACATTAAATTGCATGATGTTTTGCTTGATGCCGTATTCAATTTCCCAGGGTTGTTTTCCAACTCCAGAAAAAACAATGTTACTGGGGTCAATTCCTGCTTTAATGCTGCGCATGATTTCGCCGGCTGATACACAATCAGCTCCGGCTCCTAATGCGCCAAGTCGTTTTAATATTTCGTGGTTGTCGTTTGCTTTCACTGCATAGCATATCGCATGATCCAAGTCGCTGAATGCTCCGTCAAATACCTGAAAGTGCCTAGTAAGTGTCGCGTTGCTGTAGATGTAGGTAGGCGTGCCATGTTCTGCGGCTATGGCATCTACTGGTACGGCTTCTGCGTGTAAGGTTCCGTTTTTATAAGAAAAGTGATCCATTGTGTTTATTCCGACTGTTGCTCAGGTAAGTATAGTTCACCTTTTACACCACAGCCGCTGCATGTCAAGCATAGGGCAAGAAGCATGATAGAAACAATATGCTGCATGATCATTTATCCTTTGTCATATTAATGAATACCAAAGCGTTTTTTGGCCTCTTTAATCATTCTTTTAACGTTACTTGGGGCTGTGCCTCCGTACGAAGTACGAGATGCTACTGACTTTTCAACGCTTAACACGTTAAACACATCTGAAGTAATACCAGGCTCTATGGACTTAAGGTCTTCTAGAGAAAGTTCGTCCAGTCGGCATGACTTATCTGTGGCCATTTTAACGATATTGGCAACAATGTGATGGCATTTTCTAAAGGGTAAGCCAAGATTTTGCACCAACCAGTCGGCAAGATCTGTTGCGGTAGGAAAGCCTTTATTTGTAGCATCAAGCATTTCCTGGCTGTTTGCTTTAAGGTCTTTAATCATTCCGGTTGTTACAGCAATGCATAGCGAAATTGATTCCAGGCTATCAAAAACTGGCTCTTTATCTTCTTGCATATCTTTACCATAAGTTAATGGCAGGCCTTTGAGGGTTGTAAGTAAGCTTAGTAGGTTGCCATAAATACGCCCCGCTTTTCCTCGCACAAGTTCAGCAGCATCAGGATTACGTTTTTGTGGCATAATCGAGCTGCCAGTTGTGTATGCGTCCGATAGGCTGATAAACGCAAAAGACTGGCTCATCCAGATTACAATTTCTTCTGCTAGTCGTGATAAGTGCATGATGCTTGTTGAGCATGCATATAAGCAGTCTATCGCAAAATCTCTGTCTGATACGCTATCAATAGAATTGGCAGTTGGTCTATCAAAGCCAAGAGTTTTAGCTGTCATTTTTCGGTCAATAGAAAAAGAGGTTCCAGCAAGTGCGGCTGATCCAAGTGGAGATTCATTCATGCGATGAAGGCTATCGAGAATACGAGAGCGATCTCTGCCAAACATTTCAACATAAGCAAGCAGGTGGTGCCCAAATGTAACCGGCTGCGCCACTTGTAGGTGGGTATAGCCTGGCATAATGGTATCTGCATATGTTTGAGCTTTATCAAGAAGTGCTGTTTGTAGTTCTTCTAAGTGACCGTCCACTACCTTTAGTGCATCGCGTATATACATTCTTAGATCCAAGGCTACCTGATCATTACGAGACCGTGCAGTATGGAGCTTGCCAGCTGCATCGCCAATAAGATCATGCAGTCTAGATTCAATATTCATATGAATATCTTCTAGTTCGGTTTTAAATTCAAATTTACCCCTGTAGATTTCTTTTTCAATCTGCGACAGTCCTTTTATTATTTTTTTACCATCTTGGGCTGGAATGATTTTCTTTTTAACAAGCATTTCACAATGGGCGATAGACCCAGCTATATCTTGCTTATAAAGTTGCTGATCAACACTGATGGATTCGTTGATTTTCTCCATGACCTGATCTGGTCCTGTAGAATATTGGCCGCCCCACATAGGGTTGGCTTTGGTCGTTTTTGGCTGTACTTTACGTTTCATAGTAGGTATCACTAAAAGGGTGGTGTGAGGATTTGGCACTATAACAGTTTACATTCTATTAGGTCAATTATTGGTTTTATTATATGTTAAAGTATTACCTAAGAAGTTCTATTTATCTTATTGCTGTATATATATTGTTGAGCAGTAAATTTGCTTTTGCTGGCAAAATAACGCAGGTTCCTGCTTATGATGCTCCTGATTTGGCCTTGCAAATTTATGATGGTTCACGCAATTATTTGTCGCAGCTAGAAGGGCGGGTAGTGGTTTTATATTTTTGGGCAACGTGGTGTGGTCATTGCGTGGCTAATATTCCAAAATTAGCAAAATTACAGTCTCAATTTAATCCAAAAGAATTGATTGTTGTTCCGGTTTCGATTGAATCAGGAAGGCTTGATCATGTGAAGCAGTTTTTTAAGCTTAGGTCAGACCTTCAGAATCTAGGCGTCTATATTGACGCTGATGATGTTGCGGCGTCACGTTTTGGTGCAACATCGATTCCACGTGCTTTTATCATCAATAAGCAAGGCCAGGTGGTGGCTAAAGTACGTGGTACTATGAACTGGGATTCAGAAGAGGCAGTGTCTATGCTGAAAAAATTGAATGGTAGTTAGCCGCACTGAGCGCGATGCCGTAGCATATGGTCGGCTAAGACGCATGCAAGCATAGCTTCACCCACCGGAACTGCGCGAATGCCAACGCATGGATCATGGCGTCCTTTTGTTTGCACGGTGGTTTCTTTATGATTGCGGTCTATTGTTTTGCGTGGAACCAAGATAGAGCTTGTGGGTTTAACAGCAAACCGCACTATAATAGGTTGGCCACTGGATATTCCGCCCAATATTCCGCCTGCGTGATTGGACTCGAAATGTGGTTTGCCTTTTTCATCAATGGTGATCTCATCGGCGTTTTCTTCGCCGCGTAATGACGCGCTTGCCATGCCAGCACCAATTTCAACGCCTTTAACTGCATTAATACTCATCATGGCAGATGCAATATCAGAATCAAGCTTTCCATAAATAGGTGCTCCCCAGCCAGCAGGGATACCTTGTGCTTGTATCTCGATAACAGCGCCAATTGAGGAGCCGCTTTTGCGAATGCCATCCAGGTATGCTCCCCAAGACTCAACAACATCCTTGTCGGGACAGAAAAAGGGGTTTTGAAGGACCTGTTCCCAGTCCCAGTGATCACGAGATATATGGTGATCGCCTATTTGAACCATTGCGCCTTTGACGCTCACATTGTCACCGAGGACTTTACGAGCAATGGCGCCGGCCGCAACTCGCATGGCTGTTTCTCTTGCGCTTGAGCGTCCGCCACCTCTATGGTCGCGAATGCCATATTTTTCCATGTAGGTGAAATCTGCATGGCCAGGACGAAATTTATCCTTAATCTCTTTGTAGTCCTTGGATTTTTGATCCTGATTGTGAATGATCAGGCTAATAGGGGTGCCTGTAGTTTTTCCCTCAAATACTCCAGATAAAATAGTAACCTTATCTGCTTCCTTGCGCTGGGTTGTATATTTTGACTGTGCAGGTCTTCTTTGGTCCAGGTATGGTTGAATGTCATCTTCAGACAGCTCAATATTTGGAGGGCATCCGTCAACCACACATCCAATTGCTTGGCCATGGCTTTCACCCCATGTGGTTACGCGGAACATGTGGCCAAAAGAGTTATAACTCACGATACCTCCTCGGTAACTTTTTCTGTGTGGTAGTGATGGTTCACAGAAGATGGTGCATGTTGTTGAGAGTTTGGTGACTCTTCTTCAATTGGCTCAACGGTAAGTCTATATCCTAAGCCTTTGAGTATCGTGGCTAGTGAACGAAACTTTGGGTTCCCAGTGGTTGCGAAGGTTCGATATAGATTTTGTCTGTTAATACCCACTTTGTTAGATAAAGACGACATGCCACCTTTAGTTTTGGTGAGCTGCCTAAGCAAGTATAAAAAATGCTCAGAATTATTGGTTTCTGAAAAATCTGCCAATGCCTGCTTTAAGTAATGCAAAGCACGCTTTTCGTCCTGAAGTTCTCCGTCTGTAGGCATAATATAATGTGATCCTATAAAGTTTCTAATTCTTGCTTATACGTAATTTGTAAAGCTATACAGTACTAATATCGGGTGCGTCAATGGCTTTCATGCCAACAACATGGTAGCCAGAATCAACGTGAATAACCTCTCCAGTGGTGCCACTGCCAAGGTCACTCAGAAGATAAACACCCGTGCCGCCAACGTCATCTAGTGTGGTATTGCGTTTTAATGGTGAGTTGTATTCATTCCATTTTAAAATATAACGAAAATCACCAATACCTGATGCAGCCAATGTTTTAACTGGTCCAGCAGAAATGGCGTTGATACGAATATTTTTGTTGCCTAAATCTACGGCTAAGTATTTCACACTTGCTTCTAATGCTGCTTTGGCTACGCCCATAACATTGTAATGAGGCATGACACGCTCAGCTCCAGCATAAGTGAGGGTCACTATACTGCCACCATCATTCATTAATGCCTCAGCACGTTTAGCAATGGCTGTAAGTGAGTAGCATGAAATATTCATGGTATTGAGAAAATTATCTAAACTTGTATCAAGATATTTTCCGGTAAGTTCATTTTTGTCAGAATAAGCTATTGCATGAACAATAAAATCTAGACCGCCCCATGCGTCATTTAATTGATTAAATGCAGCATCAATGCTGTCCATATCGGTAACATCGCAAGGAATAATAATGTTGCTTCCCAAAGATTCGGCCAATGGAGTCACTCTTTTTTGAAGAGCTTCGCCTTGATAAGTGAAGGCAAGTTCAGCACCTTG
>CALCTU010000163.1 GCA_937907045.1 uncultured Alphaproteobacteria bacterium | reverse complement strand
GAATACCTATTGGTGATATCCCGCACTTAAAAGGCGCTCATAATGCTCAAAACATTGCTGCTGCATATGGTGTTGCAAAGGTCTTAGGCATTAACAATAACGTAATCATTGAGGCCCTTCGCTCATTTAGGGGGCTATCACATCGGATGCAATATATAGGTAAGAGTGGTAATGTTAGTTATTACAATGACAGTAAAGCAACAAATGCTGATGCTACTGCCAAAGCACTGACAATCTCTGAGCATATATATTGGATTGTTGGCGGTTTGGCCAAAGATGGTGGTATTTCATCTTTGGAGCCATATTTTAATAATATTACGCAAGCATATCTAATTGGCGACGCTCAAGAAGAGTTTGCACATCAATTAAAAGGAAAAGTTCCATTTAGTAAGTGTGGTACATTGGATGTGGCATTTAGGGCTGCTAATTTGGCAGCACATCAAGATGGTCATAATGGAGCGGTAGTGCTGTTATCTCCGGCGTGTGCGTCGTTTGATCAATTTGAAAATTTTGGTGCACGCGGAGATAGTTTTGTCAATTTGGTAAGAGAAGAATTGTGACCTTTGATCGAAGCAAAAATCATCTGTTAGCACGATGGTGGTGGACGGTTGATCGTCTCATGTTGTTGGCAATTTTTATTATGATAGGCTTTGGGCTTATGATGGTTGCCACGGCTTCGCCTGCCATTGCTGAGCGGATTGGCTTAGATAGTTTTTATTTTGTTAAGCGTCAGGCTATTTTCTTATTATTAGGTGTTGCTGTGATGTTTGCCGTATCCTTGTTGCCTCCGGTGATGATACGTCGATTTGGAGTTATGGGATTTGTTATTGGGCTGTTATTCCTATTGGCGGTACTTGTATTTGGCCAAGAAGTTAATGGTGCCAAAAGATGGCTTTTTATAGCGGGATTTTCACTGCAACCTTCTGAATTTATGAAGCCATTCTTTATTGTATTTACGTCATGGGTGCTGGCTAGTAATGGTCAGGTGAGGGCAGATATTGAACAATTTAAATATGCGAGTCTAGCCTACTTATTATTTGTTAGTTTACTTGTTATGCAGCCAGATTTTGGGATGACGGTGGTGGTAACTTGTGTATGGGCCGGGCAGATGTTTATAGCAGGACTGCCGTTTGTATGGATTGGTGTGTTGTTCTTTTTAGCGATTGCGGGAGCATTGGGTGCATATATGTTTTTACCTCACGTAGCCAAGCGTATAGATAGTTTCTTGCAAGGCGGTGATGGTAAAGCTGCAAGCTATCAGGTTCAAAAATCGCTTGAAGCTTTTTACAATGGTGGTTTGGTTGGTACTGGTCCAGGTGAGGGGGTTATTAAGCAAAAATTACCTGACTCACATACGGATTTTATTTTTGCGGTTATTGGTGAAGAGCTTGGAGCCTTGGCGTGTATTTTATTGGTTTGTTTAGTTGGATTTGTGGTTTTTAGAGGGTTAAAACGCACCCATGGCGTTCATGATATGTTTGTTGTATATGCTATTTCTGGTCTTATCATGCAATTTGGTTTGCAGGCCATGGTCAATATGGGAGTGGCGTTACATTTATTGCCTGCAAAGGGTATGACATTGCCGTTCATCAGTTATGGTGGCTCCTCTGTACTTGCGATTTGTATAGCAATGGGTATGATACTTTCGCTTACGCGGCGTCGATTTGGATCTCCAGTTCCTTATTCTCGTCGGCTAATGGCAACATAAGGATAAACAGGTGGCAGAATAATGAGTGATGTGCAGGAAAAAACGGTTTTTTTAGCCTCGGGTGGAACAGGTGGTCATATGTTCCCAGCCAAAGCACTTGCTCAGGAATTGCTTAAGCGCGGGTACGAACCCCATTTTATTACGGATAAGCGTCATACAGGCTGGCTTGATCTTGAAGGTTCACAGCTTACAACACTTGATATCGTATCGCCTGCTGGAAGTATATTCAAAAAATTCTTTTCGATGGGATCAATGCTGCGTTATGCATGCACAGTTAATGGTCTCATGAAGCGCTACAAACCCCAAGCAGTGATTGCTTTTGGTGGTTATCCTTGTATTCCAACCTTGCTTGCAGCTGTGTGGCGCGGTGTGCCTATCATTTTACACGAGCAAAATGCGGTACTTGGCAGGGTTAATAAATTGTTTGCAGGCAATGCCGATGCTATTGCGACTGCCTATAAGCATGTTAAGCACGTACCGGAAGCCCAAAAAGATGATGTTGTTTTGGTGGGTAATCCTGTGCGCCAAGCTATAAAAGAATGTGCCAAGTCAGCATTTCCAAAACACAAAAAAGATACCCGGCTGCATTTATTTGTTATTGGTGGATCCCAAGGTGCAACAATCTTAAGCAATGTGGTTCCCAAAGCTATTGCACAATTAGATGAATCGCAGCGGCAAAATATTGCAATCACACAGCAATGCCGACCAAGTGATATTGAGCAGGTTACACAAGCATATAAAGCCATTGGTATAAATGATGCAGTGATTAAGGATTTCTTTGATGATGTGCAGGATTGTTTTAAAAATGCCCATATTGTTATTGGTAGAGCAGGGGCTTCTACCATAGCTGAGCTCACCGTTATTGGCCGAGCCTCATTGTTGGTGCCATTTAAAAAAGCTAAAGATAACCACCAGTTTCATAATACTGAAGACCTAAGAAAAGCAAATGGAACGGTAGTACTTGAAGAAGAAGAGTTCACACCATCTAAATTAGCTGAACATATACAGACATGGATACAATCGACCGACGAATTAAAAACACTAGCTGGAAATGCTGCAAGTCTTGGCATTGTCAATGCTGACGAACAGTTGGCAGATTTAGTGCAAACTATTATTAATGCTTCTGATGAGGAAAATAATCATGACGACAACAGTTCAAGAGCGGCTTGATGCTGCCAATATAACATTACCAACTCCCTCTACTCCGGCCGCTAACTATGTGCCTTACGTGGTTTCGGGTAATCAGGTCTTTATTTCTGGTCAAGTGCCTATAGTAGATGGTTCCGTAGAAGGTAATACTGGTATTGTAGGTGATGAGGTGAGTGTAGAAGATGCAAAAAAGATTGCTAGAATTTGTGCACTAAATTTACTTGCCCAAGCAAAAGCAGCTAATAATGGTTCATTAGAAAATATACGTTGCGTCAAGCTAGGGGTTTTTGTTCAAGCCACTAATGACTTTACTCAACATCCTGAGGTGGCCAATGGTGCATCTGACCTTATGGTGGAAGTGCTTGGTGATGATGGTAAGCATGCACGTTTTGCAGTTGGCGCCGTGAGTTTGCCTCGTGGGGTTGCGGTTGAAGTTGATGGAGTGTTTGAGCTATTAGCATAATTGCTAGCCAGTATTATTAACTGAAAAATATATCATTATATTTTACGGCTAAGTTTAGGCTTGTGACAGGCAGCACATAAGGTTGCAGTTGCAGCTGCATGCTTCAGGGTTTTATTGTGTCTGGTTAATGCCTTAATGGTGCCGCCTTGGCCGTTATCATTATGCTGCTTTGAGTTCTTCACTAATTGAAACGGTAAAGTCACATTCTGTTTTGGCTTTGATTTCATCTACTGTTACCTCTGGCGCGATAGCAACCAGTGTCATGCCAGTATCTGCATTAATGTCAAAGACACCAAGTTCGGTAATTACTCTATCAACAACTTGCTTTCCAGTAAGTGGTAGTGCGCATGATTTAAGTAGTTTTGGTTCGCCTGTTTTTGTGGTGTGAGTCATCAAAACAACAACTCGTTTTACACCTGCAACCAAATCCATGGCTCCGCCCATACCTTTTACCATTTTGCCTGGTACCATCCAGTTAGCCAGGTCACCAAATTCTGATACTTCCAATGCACCCAAGATGGATAAATCAATGTGGCCGCCTCTAATCATGGCAAAGGACGCGGCACTGTCAAAGTAGCTGCCACCATCTAAAATAGTAACCGTTTGTTTGCCGGCATTAATAAGGTCGGCATCAACACTAGCTTCTTCAGGAAATGGACCAAGTCCTAACATTCCGTTTTCGCTTTGAAGCGTAACGTTGATCCCCTCAGGGATAAAGTTTGCAACCTTAGTTGGCATACCAATGCCTAAGTTGACAAAAAAACCGTCTTTAAATTCTTGTGCAGCTATTTGGCACATGTCACTAGGTGTGTATGGCATAGGATTTACGCGGCCTCCAATATAGTGCGTTGTTCAATGCGTTTTTCGTAAGCACTGCCTTTAAACAGGCGGTGTACATAGATATTGGGAGTATGAATTGTCTCTGGATCAAAAATATCATCAACAATTTCCTCTACTTCTACTACCGTAGTGGTGGCTGCAGTTGCCATAAGAGGGTTAAAGTTGCGTGCTGTTTTGCGGTAAATAACATTACCAGCTTTATCTGCTTTCCAGGCCTTAACAATGGCAAGGTCAGCAAATAATCCACGTTCCATTACATATTCTTGACCATCAAACTCACGTACTTCTTTGCCTTCAGCAACCAACGTGCCAACACCTGTTTTGGTAAAAAATGCTGGTATGCCAGCACCTCCTGCACGAATACGTTCGGCTAGCGTTCCTTGAGGGTTAAGTTCTAGTTCAAGTTCGCCGCTTAAGTATTGGTTTTCAAAGGTTTTATTTTCTCCGACATAAGATGAGATCATTTTCTTAATCTGGCGTGTTTGCAACATAATGCCTAAGCCAAAATCATCAACTCCGCAGTTATTACTGATAATGGTAATACCGGTGATACCAGAGTCACGAATAGCTTCAATTGATTTTTCAGGAATGCCACAAAGGCCAAAACCACCTGCCATAATGGTCATGTCGTTACGCAAAAGTCCATCAAGGGCGTCGCTTGGAGTAGTAAATTTTTGAGTCATAACTTAAACAACATCTACAAAATGAAATAATATTTCACTATCAATTACCAATTTATGACACATAAGTATAGTATTTTTGTAGATTCATTTACTAAATACTATCAAAACATGTAGGCGTTACGGGTCGATTTGCGCTGCGGTAGCAAGCGTTGATATGTAGAAATACTTTTGCGAAAGTTTTTATGGTGTGTAATAAATTAAATTTATCATTTTATGGTTGCAAATGCAACCAATAGTAGTAAAATTGCTGCCAAACTATAAACATTATGGGTTCAAATTAATACTTTGTTAAACAATGGAGCTTATGATAGAATAGTAAGTAGGGAATCCTACTATGAAACGATACGAAAAAGGTGGTTATGTCATTATTTCAGGATGTTGAACGCCTCAAAAAAGCGGCGCTTCCCGAGGTAAGGGAATCGATTGCTAGTAAAGTTGCTAGTTATTATTGTTCGGGAATGTTCTCAGAAGATGAATCGAGACTTGCCGAAGAAATTTTTCGGCTTTTAACAAAGGATGCTGCGGTTAGAGTTCGTCAGATTCTTTCAGATAACTTAAAACAGCAACCTAATCTTCCTCATGATGTGGCATTGGCGTTAGCCAACGATATTGCAGATATTGCTACGCCTATGTTGGAATATTCAAAAGTTCTCACGGATGAAGACCTTATTGCAATTGTCCAAAGTACAAAAGAAATAGCAAAGCAAATTGCTATTTCGCGCAGAGAGTTTATTTCTGGTTCATTGTCAGGTGCGTTGGTTAAAACTCACCATGAAGAAGTTATTGTTAGTTTATTAGGCAATCATGGTGCGACCATTGAAGGAGTTGCATTTGACGAAATAATGACATGCTTTGAAAGTACAGACAGTGTCATTAATTTGCTTGTTGACCGGGGTGATCTTCCTATTGGAGTAGCCGAGAAATTACTATTGGTAGTTAGTGATAGTATGAAAGAAAGGTTAACGGCCAATTTAGGAACAGAACATACTGCTGCTGTACAACAAGCCACTGAAGCTACTAAGGAACAAGCTACGATTGGGCTTATTGAGGATGGTCAGGTTGTTATTTCTGAGTCAGAGCGTATTATTGCTAAGATGTCTCAGCTGATCAATCACTTATTCAATGAAGGAAGGTTAACTTCTTCAATTGTTATAAGGGCATTATGTGAAGGTAACGTATTGTTCTTTGAAGTGGCTGTCTCCAGGCTTGCCAGTGTTCCAACCTCAAATACACGTAAAATTATTCGCTCTTCTAACCAGGGAGATATTGAATCTCTTTGTGTTAAAGCTGGGCTCCCGGCAAATTTGTCACAGGCAATTACGGTATTGTTGGAATATGCGTTGGATGAACATAAACCTAAGACTGCCTCTAAGCGTGAGTACAAAGATAACCTTATTGAGTACCTAACTGCCAATGGTTATGACGACAATGTGCCACTTATGCCATATATTATGGCGTTAATAGGTAGTGGGTTGAATACAGAAGACGTTGTTAGTTGATTATTATCAACAATATGCTAAATATATAGTTATTACCGATCAAAATATCTGTTTTTATAATAGCGCTTGGCACATGCCATGTGCGTGTCTGGGGTGTTTTGGGGGTGATATGATTATTTCTTTTAGCTGTGCTGAGGCTGAAAAAATTTGGAATTGCAGAGTAAGTCAAAAATTTCCTAAAGAAATTCAAGATAAAACGATCCGAAAAATGCGGCAGCTTGATGTTGCTAATGTTATTGGTGATTTGCGCGCGCCACCAGGAAATTACTTACAATATACTAAAAGTGATAGACATGGGGTTATGAGTATAAGAATTAATGAACGTTGGCGACTTTATTTTGTGTGGCGTGATGCAAAAAAATATGATGTACATATTGCCCAACATCATTTGGATTAAGTCACTATGGTAAATACAATATTGCACAATCCTCATCCTGGAGAGATTTTGAAAATAGAGTTTCTGGATGGGTATGAGATGAGTCAGGCTAAGCTTGCCGATTATATAGGTGTTTCTAGAAGTCGTATTAATCAAATTGTTTCGGGTAAGCGCAGTATTACTCCAGACACTGACTTGCGGTTATGTAAGTTTTTTGGATTATCAGATGGGTATTTTTTACGATTGCAAAATATTTACGATCTAATGAATACCAAAATCTACATGGGCGATGTCATTGACGCTATTACGCCATTGAATCAAGCAAGATAAGCCATAGGAAATGGCGTGATTAATATTTTATGCGGTGAGCTTGAGGTTCTTGAATGCGTAAATTGGTCTTTTCTTCCAATATTTTTTTTGCGGTTTCTATATCCCTATAATAGGGATATCCGGGAAGCATGGCAAAGGTATGATAACCGTCCTCATCTTTTTTAGCCTTAATTTCAAGTGTTGGAATGCCCATCCATGTGGTGTGCTCAATTGATTCTACGTCATCATATGCCATGCTGCGTAGATATTTTCCTTGGTAATATTGGAAATGATCATCATGAAGGTGAAGTAGGCTATTAAATCGAAATGCTAGTGTTAAAATGACCAACAAAAACGCGCCATTGAATACTAATTTGGCTGAAAAAAGATGGTAGCGCTGGTTAAGAACAATGTCTCCTAATGGAAATAACGCTACTACGCTCAAGATGCATATGGCAAGGATAAGAGCAGCACGAGTCGTAAAGCCAGTTTTGGTAAGAGTTGGTTGTTGGTTGGTAGGTGCATACTCTTTAGACATGATATTGATATTTTAGTGTTATGAGGCATCTTTACTATACCATGCTTTGGTTAAGATTGAGTTAACAGGGTTCCAGGTGGTCAAAGATAGTAATAAAGATAACTTAAAATATTAATGCATTTGGTTATCGAGCATGTTAAAAATATTTCTTTGAACAAAGGAAGGAGTCTTTTTATGTTTGGAAGTGCATTAACATATTTTGCCAGAACTGTTGCAGCCACAACACCTCATGTGCGTAATCTTATGACGAACCGTCAGATAGGTTTGTTGGGTGCTCAAGTATTGTCGAAAGAGTATGCTAAGAATAATCCTCTTTATAGGTTAATGGCTGCTGGCGTTGCACGTGAAAATTCAATTGCATCAGGTGAGTCATTACATTCAACTGTCTTGCCCATGCACGGCGCAGTGCGTCTTCCAAGACAGCAAGATGCCATAGAATGTGGTCATGCTTTTGGGGCATGGGGTATGAAATATCATGATGCATATGCGCTAAATAGCATTGGCAAAGGGGCACTGCCAGTAGTAGGTACAACATTAATATCTAAAGATCCATTTAGGCTATTTGTGTCATTAAGAAACACAACAGGCTTTGTTGAAGAAGGGTCTGAATTAGATCGCCAAATTGATGCGCATCTTGCAAAGCAGCCAGCTATGCCAGAAACATTGCTGGATTTGTCACTCAAAGCATGCCGAGATGGTGGACTCCCAGAAAGCGAGGCCTATGACCAGATTAATTCTTTGGTATGGCACTTATTATACCGAAGATACCCGGTGGCAAGTAAAGAGTTCTTTTATTTCCTTAAAAAGCAGGGTTTTGATGTCTTGCAAGATATGGTGCTTTATCCAGGCGGATTAAACCATCTTACCCCAGGTGTTGTTTTTCCAGCACAAATTGCAAATGTTTATGACAAATTCGAAGCGCTATGTGAGGCGGTAAATAGAGCAGATGAGCAGGAAATATATGAGGCATTAGTGCGTTTTGTAGGGCAAGAACAGGCAGAATCTATTGGCATTACCCCTCGCCAGTTAATTGATATGGCAAATGACAGACGAAATTATGTTAAAGAAGAAGCGCAAGAAACAGGAAGGACGATTGATCCAGAGGCACTTAAGAACGATGGATTATCGTTAATTCCTCTCCAAGGACCAGTTGCCATTAAAGGTATGAGCCGAGGTATGGTACTATTATTAAAGCAATTTTCATACAAAGCACTACCATATGATGTGAAAGTCAGAGGCGCAGATGGTTTAATACGAATGGTTAAGCGAGTAAATGAATTTGGAGAAGTTGAAGATCGTGGTATTGGGTTAACAAGCGAAGCAATTGGTAGAATGAGGGCGCATAAAGATGATGCCTTAAGAGCTCTGATTCCTGAGGATATGCTAAATAAGTTTAAACAAATATGTCAGGAAACATTTGGTGCGGCTCAGTCTGAAATACCGCAGGATAAGTTAGACATATACCAACGCTATGCCAAAAAGATCACGGATTATTTAATACTAAATGAATTTGCTTATGGCACTTTTACGGTAAACCCTAATAACTTGCCCAAAGATGGTGGCCAATTTACGGCTAGTCAGTTGGTTGATTTTGGGGCTTTGGAGTGTCATGTTCAGGAGCATCCAGGTTTTTTCCCAGTCAGTACTGCAGAAATTTTCAAAGGTAATATTGAAGTCATGGATACAAACCAAGGGCCTAAAGTAACATTACCAGACCCTGAAGAATTTGTACGTTCCATGATTGGTCCTCACAAATTGAATTGTTCACATCAAAAGCTTACAGCTATGCAGGAGCAGTCATTAAAAGACGTTACAAGCCAATTGAAAGGTTTTGGTGTTGTATTAATTCCGCCTCACAAGATAGATGACGTGTCATTAGGTGGCCTAGATAAACGCAAGTTGGCGTCTGTTGCTTGAGGTTGTATAATTTGTGTGGTGGTTATGAAATGTTAGCTTGAGGTTGGTTTTTTTGAGAGGATATATTGCCAGTAGGGGCTAATAGAGATGTATTTGGGGCAGTATAAGCACCGTTTTTCATAAAGTCTGGGTAGATGAAGCCAGGTGGAAAAACAGGATTGGCTGTAATGTGCTGGTAAATTTTGGAGATAACGGCCGAACTACAACTGTTGCATGGCTTTCCTTGGTTGTGCAATTCATTAAGGGTATGTTGAAAATTTGGATGTAACGGCGTTACAAATACGTCCAATAAGGCGTTTGGTTTGGCGTCGCGAAATGCTTCTTCTGAAAATGTTCGTTGATCTTGGTGAAGTTGTGCTAGTTTCTCTAAATCAACCTTATGAGGCACAGTTATTGTCTGGGTGTTGGATAATACACGTAAACGTGGGTTTAGTGCGTTGCGGACATCGCTGGTTGTTTTGGGTGATGTGGGGCTGGCAAAAATAAGATAATTATGCTGATCATGTGGGTTGGTGGGGTTAGGGA
Source organism: uncultured Alphaproteobacteria bacterium (assembly GCA_937907045.1). Classification (GTDB taxonomy): domain Bacteria; phylum Pseudomonadota; class Alphaproteobacteria; order Rickettsiales; family UBA6187; genus CALCTU01. The sequence goes on along the minus strand of CALCTU010000163.1, from coordinate 15,494 downwards.
TTGAATGTGCTGTGGTTGAGTCAATTGCTCCTGTTTTTGGGTTTTTATATAACAATACAAAATGACATAAATAGTTAGGGTCTGTATACCAGCGTTCAGGAACAAATTGCCCTTGTTGGCGTAGTTTTTTTGCCATATGTTCGTCAAAATGATGTGACACAGGACGCATTGCGGTTGCCAGAACATTTCCTTCTGAGAGTAAAGTACGATCTTGGTCAGCTAATTTTTTAGCATGGACTAATTGTTGCTTTGGGATTGTTGTGGGTGGGGTAATAATTTTTGAGGTATGTCTGAGAGTATAGAGTAAAGTGTGATTGGGTCGCATAATTTCGTGATATTGTTTGTTGCAAAGTGGCAGGAAAAAATGCCATATATACTAATCACAGATGAAGTTACGAGCAACTTTATTTGTGATTAGTATCAAGGCGGCTAGCGATAGCGACCGCTTTGCATGAGTTTCATGAGTGTATAAGCCCTAGTGGCGCTTGAACGAGATGCCATATTTTTAAAGTAATTTGGGTATATGCATGAAATAATCAATATGTATGGATATGATGTTTATTGGCTAGAAAGGATGGTGTTGATGGGCGCTATGATTGAATCCAAAGATCTGGAATTTATAAAGAATGTTATGGGTGATCGTTTTGGTATGATGCTTGAGTTATTTATTCAAGATGGAAATAAATATATCAGAACAATAAAGGAAGGGTTAGCCGAAAATGATGTTGAAAAAATACGTTCGCCGGCTCATACCATTAAATCTTCTGCAAAACAGATTGGTATTAAAGCCATATATGAAGCTGCTGAAAAAATAGAAGAGGTAGCCTCGCAAATTCAAGATCAAGACCAGCTAAATCATTATTACGGTGAGTTATCGTCTATGCATGAACAATTAAGGGCGTCAATGGAGGCTGTGGAGCCGGAGTTGCGAGCGCTTATGACAAATAATGATGCGTAAGATGCAAATGTTAGTTGCTTTAATCTACTCGCGGTAAGATAGCTATTTCCAGCCAGTATTCTTTAAGGCGTTTAATAGAAGCAACAAAGCTCTCCATATCAACGGGTTTTTTTATGTAGGTGTTAGCACCTATTTTGTAACACTCATCAATATCTTTCTCATCATTTGATGTGGTTAGAATGATAACGGGTATTTCTTTTAGCCGTTCGTTCCCTTTTATTTTCCTTAATACTTTTCGTCCATCTAGTCCCGGCATGTTCAAGTCAAGTAGGATAATACCAGGTAATGAAATATCGGAGTTGCTATATCGCCCTTCTTTATATAAAAGATCCAACGCATCCTGGCCATCGTCACAACGTATAATGGGATTAATTAAATTTGCTTCTTTAAAAGCAAGTTCTGTTACCTCAAAGTCATCATCGCTATCTTCGACAATCAAGATTGTTTGTGTGCTGTTTATTTTACTCATGTCATTCTCCTAAAGTAAAAAAAAATGTTGTCCCTTTGTTTGGTGCGGATTCGAGCCATATTTGGCCTCCATGGCGTTCGATGATTTTCTTTACAAATGTTAATCCTGCGCCCGTTCCGCCACCATATTTTTCTTGTTTGTGGAGTCTTTTGAATATACGGAAAATATCTTCAAAAAACTCCTTTTCTATACCAATGCCATTATCCTTGACGTAGAATGTATGGTGTTTTGATCTTGTTTTATCTTTCGTGAAGCCGATTTCTATTAACTTATTTTTATTGTCGTTATATTTTATGGCGTTAGTAATTAAGTTTCTAAATAGTTCTGTTACACGTATTTTGTCACATTTTATTTCAGGTAGTTGCTTGGGTATGTCAATGGTGACGTTTTGTTCTTCGAGTGTGTCGTACAACATTTCTTGTATGTCATGAATTATATTGTTTAGGTTTGTTACCTTAACTGCCATGTTGTCGCGACCTAACCTAGAAAAATATAATAGATCACTAATTAATTGCTCCATACGTGTTGCAAGATAAATGAGTCTGTCTAATCTTTTTTTGCTATCCTCATCCAAAATGTCTTTATTATACCTTAGAAGTAGGCTGCAATGGTTGTGTATGCCTCTTAGGGGTTCTTTAAGATCATGTGAGGTGATGTAAGCAAAGTTATCAAGTTCTTCGTTAGAGATTTCAAGGTTTCTAAGTAGTTGCTTTTGCTTAGTTTCGTACTCTTTTCTTTCTGTTATATCTTTAATAATGGCAATAACTCGAGTTTCGTTGTCCTTGGACTTTGCTTTGTTTAATCCAATTTCCAGGGGGATGTTTTTTTTGTTTTTTGATACACCTAGTACCTCTCTCCCAAGGCCCATAATTTTGGGTTCACCATGTGCAACATAGTCACTTACGTATGTAGAGTGGTATTTATGTGTATTTTTGGGAATAAGCGTTTCAACGCTCTTTCCCATTATTTCTTTTTCTGTATAGCCAAATATTTTCTCACAAGCGGGATTGAAATTCTCGATTTCACCTTTTGCATTAACGGCTAGTATGCCGTCAATTGCGTTGTCCAGGATAACTTTAACCTTAGTTTCGCTTTCTATAAGGTCATCGGTAAGGTCTTTGAAGGCACGAGCCAATTCGCCTACTTCATCATGAAGTTCAGTTGGTAGCACAAGTTTTTTCTTAGCCCTTGCCATTCGAACTGAGTCGGTCATTGTGCGTAAAGGGGCCATGAGCATTTTAGTTGCAAACCATGTTACTAATATGGAAATAAAAATCAAAACAATAGACAGCAATATAATATCATGGCGGGTACTGTAAGCGTCTTGTAGGAGGGAGTCTTTTGTAACGTGTAGTACCAGCCCTAAATAAGCTTTTGGGTTTTTTTCATCAACATGTGTACGAATGAAATATGCCACCTGCTCATTTTCATAGAAGACTTTTTCATTTTCAGTATAGGTGCCAATTCTTTTGAGGAATTCTGGTAGTGGCTTGGTGTAGCTTTCGTGAAATTCTAGGGGGAGAATATTTCCTTTAATGTCATACTCCATATAGTCGCCCATATGGTTGGTAATAAAAATATTTCGTTTGAGTGAAATTGATCTTAATGCGTGTTGTAAGAGCTGCTCGTAATCGGCATTGATGACTATCATGCCGAATAAGTTATCCTCTAGGTCATATACTGGTACAACTACACGTGAGGTTGGAATATTTTTGCTATCAATCTTTCCATGTTCTCTGTTATAGGTGACTTCCGAAAAATAAAATTCTTCTTTGTTAAGTTTTGTACCTTGAATGAAGTAGGGTTCTGAGCTTTTATACTGGAGTTTATTGTATGGCACAGAAGTCAAACCATCAAGGGTGCGGTTGACACGCACAATTTCACGCCCATCATTATGTACCCCAATATACCGTATTTGCGTGTAGTATGGCTTAGAGGACATTACTGATGAAAATATGGTTTCTAAGCGTTTACGCCATAATGTTGTATTAGATTGGTCTGCTTTATCAATATCATTATTTTTGGTGCTCCTAATGAGACCTTGGATTGGAGGCATTTTGGAAATGATTACGGCGTCATTTAGCATATTATCGAATACGCCTTTAAATTTGAGAGAAGTGATGTGAGCTTCTCCGGCTATTCCTTCAATGGCGGCGTTCAGAGTGATGTTGGTGATTCTCGAATAGACAACTAAGCTTATTGCAGCTGAGATAAAAAAAGCAATGCAACATGAAAATAAAATAATCTTATTATGCAGTGTTTTAAACATAATGTACCATGATGAATTGTTCTTAGAATTATCTAGTGAGGGGTATTTGGGCTATCATTCCATTTTGTTACTTTTCGTATAATTGTGTTTATTTGGTCGGGGGTATTGTGGGTAATGTTTTTTATCAGGAAGTCCATTGCCCCATGCTTGACAGCTTCATGTTCAATGGCGTGATTACTTTCTCCGGTAAGAATGACAACTGGCGGAATTTCGCCGTTACTTCTTCGGTTCATAACTTCTAAGATCATGAGGCCATTCATTTCTGGTAAATTATAATCCAGAAAAGTGCAATCGATCCGATACCGTTCGAAGATGTCCATTCCTTCAATAAAGTCGGAGGCTTTATATACCCTGTAATTTTCGTCGGCCTGGCGTATTAAGTCAGTATAAAATTCAAGGTCATCAGGATTATCATCAATAATCAGTATGTTTTTCATCTCGTGTCCATCATATTTAAAAAATACGATTACCTTTATGAGCTACAATCAATAAACAATCAAGTTTGTTTGTTGCCAATTCGTGCTACCGGGATAAAATGATGTGATCGTGGGGGGTGTAAGAGAGCATAGTCCTTGGTTTAAAGCATATATCATTTTGCTTTAGTTGGAAAAATATGCTTAAGTAATAGGATAAAGAGAGGTGGTGATCCCGGGGCGGCTCGAACGCCCGACCCACTGATTAAAAGTCAGTTGCTCTACCAGCTGAGCTACGGGATCACGTTTTTAACTATATGTGCTTACAAAAAGCTTGTGCAACATACGGTCCGTATGTTACTTCGTCAAGTAGTAATTAACGAGTAGTTTATTTTATGTCTAATATTATTGCAATTATTCCTGCCAGAATGGCATCAACCCGTTTTCCAGGAAAACCACTGGCTAATATAGCAGGGAAACCTATGATTGCGCATGTCCTGCAAAGAGTAAAGGATGCTGGCATAGGCCAGGTTGTTGTTGCTGCCTGTGAGCAAGAGGTGGTTGATGTGGTACACGGCTTGGGGTGTTCTGCTGTTATGACCAACCCAGATCACCCTACAGGGACTGACCGTATATTTGAGGCACTTAATATTATGGGAAGTAATGCTGATGTTATCATTAATGTTCAGGGGGACTTGCCAACACTTGAGCCGCATTTGGTAACATCTGTTGCGAATTTGATCAGTAATCATAATAATTATGATATGGGAACATTGGCCGCTAAAATTACGCGTGAAGAAGAAAAGCAAGACCCTAACGTTGTTAAGGCTGTAATTGGTGGTTATGACGAGTCATCACGTCAAGGAAAAGCATTATATTTTTCACGTGCAACAGTTCCGTATGGTGAAGGAGATTTGTATCACCATATCGGAATTTATGCATATCGTCGTGCGGCGTTGGAGCGGTTTGTTTCGCTTGCCCCTAGTTTATTGGAGCAGCGTGAACGCCTAGAGCAGTTAAGGGTGCTGGAAAATGATATGACAATAGGTGTATCTGTGGTTGACACAGTGCCGTTGGGTGTAGATACTCCAGAAGATGTTGCCAGAGCAGAGCAGCTTCTATAATCCAAACTGGGTATATAAAATATGAATGATAAACGCTACGATGTTGTAGGGCTTGGTAATGCTATTGTTGATGTGTTAGCAAAAGTAGAGGACGAATTTTTAGAACGTCATGACCTTGTTAAAGGGTCAATGGCGCTTATTGATGAAGAGCAAGCTCAGCGAATTTATGCTGCTATGCCGCCTGCGCAAGAAGCTTCGGGTGGTTCTGCCGCCAATACATTGGCTGGATTAGCGTCATTTGGTGCGCGTTGTGGGTTTATTGGTAAGGTTAAAGACGACGAGTTGGGTAAAATTTTTACGCATGATATTAGAGCAATTGGAGTAGACTACACCACCTCACCTAGTAGTGCAGGGGCCGAGACAGCACGATGCTTTGTGAGTGTGACCCCAGATGCAGAACGCACGATGGCAACTTTTTTGGGTGCAACACGTTTAATAGATGTTGCTGATGTTGATGAGGCGATGATAAAGAATGCTCAGATCCTTTATTTAGAAGGTTATTTATGGGATGAGCCAAAAGCAAAGGAGGCTATGCGTCATGCGATGTTAGTTGCACGTGATGCAAACACTAAAGTGGCATTTAGTTTATCGGATCTTTTTTGTGTTGACCGTCATCGTGAGGATTTTCATGTTATGCTACAAAGCGGTATGGTGGATATTTTATTTGCCAATGAAGCAGAAGCGAAAGCTTTGTTTGAGAGTCCGGATGATGGTGTTGCTGGTCAAGAAATTGTCCAGTATTGTGATTTAGTTGCCATCACTAGAAGTGGTAATGGTTCTATACTAGTTACAAAGGACCAAGAGATACAAATCGCACCCATTGAGGTGGAAGATGTTGTAGACACAACTGGTGCAGGAGATCTTTATGCTTCAGGGTTGTTGTATGGATTGTCGCAAGATTATGAGCTTGAGCAATGTGGCAAGCTTGCTAGTATTGCGGCTGCTGAGATTATATCACATATGGGAGCCAGGCCAGATCAGAATTTGGCAAAATTAGCTGCAGATCTTGGTGTAATAGAGCAAGCAGCATGAGATACATAAGCCAACTTCCACATTTATTTGGGCCTTATTGGGACAAGCGTGTGGTTGTGGTGTTGTGTTTGGGATTTGCAAGCGGTCTTCCATTGTCGTTGGTGATGTCTAGTTTAAGTGTGTGGCTTGCTGAGGGCGGTATTTCTAAAACCGATATAGCGCTATTTGCTTATCTGGGAACTCCTTACGTATTAAAATTTTTGTGGGCGCCGTTTGTTGATCATCTTCAATTAGGTAAAATGACCCGTATCTTTGGCAAAAGGCGAGGGTGGTTACTTACTACCCAAATTATTTTGATGACTACCATTGCAATTATGGCTTTGAATGATCCTATGCACGATTTGTCTGTATTTGCTTGGTGTACGTTAGCTGTGGCGATTGCCTCCGCAACTCAAGATATTGTGGTTGATGCATATAGAATTGAACTATTTGACGACCATGAGCAAGGGATTGGTGCGGCTACGGCTATCTTTGGTTATCGGCTTGGTATGATGGTCTCCAGTGCTGGTTGCCTGATTGTTGCTCATTACTTTGGTTGGCAAATGGCGTATTTGGTGATGGCCAATTTTGTACTGATTGGTGTTGGGGCAACCCTTTTAGGAAAGGAACCTAGTACCCGGGTAGCAGAAACAAATGCCCATTTAAACCCAGCGGCTGTAATTAGGCAAGTTGTTGTCCGTCCCTTTACTCGGTTTATGGAACACAAATCGTGGCTTCTTATATTAGTTGCCATTATTTTATATAAATTTGGTGATGCGTTTGTCGGTATAATGACGAATCCTTTTTTATTGGAAGTTGGCTTTAACAAAGCAGATATTGCCTATGTGGTGAAAATATTTGGCTTTGGTGCGGTAATTTTAGGAGGATTTTTTGGTGGATTATTGATTGCCCGTATGCAGATGTATAATGCGCTTATTCTGTGTGGCTTGCTTCAATTGGCATCGAATTTCATTTTTATTATTCAATATTATGTTGGTGATAGCATAGGAATGTTGGCTGTTACCATTTCTATTGAAAATATAACTTCTGGTATGGGTACGGCCGTTTTTGTAGCTTATATTAGTAGCTTATGTGACAAGTCGTTATCTGCAACGCAATATGCACTTCTTTCTGCTTTTGCTTCATTAGGAAGAACCTTGGTAGGCGGAAGTTCTGGTGTTGTGGTAGATGCGATGGGCTGGATTCCGTTTTTTGTTGCAAGCATGGCGATTGCATTGCCCGGTATAGTGTTATTTGTTGTGTTAAAACGAAAAACGCGTTATATACCAACACGTTTAATGTCCCCTTCAACAACCCTTATTGTGTGATAGTAAATTATGTTAATTGGTGTTCCTAAGGAAGTAAAAGATTTTGAATATCGTGTTAGTATTTCTCCCAATGGTGTCAGAGAATTAGTTCACCATGGTCATCAGGTGATGGTGCAAAAAGATGCTGGTCATGATTTGGGGTTTGATGACACTATCTATCAAGAGGCTGGTGCGTTGGTTGTTGATACGGCCCAGGAAGTATTTGATCGTGCGGAACTGGTTGTGAAGGTGAAAGAACCACAATTGGAAGAATGCCGTATGCTTGGTGAGGGGCAAATTTTATTTACGTACCTTCATCTTGCAGCTGAACCAAATATTGCCAATGCATTGTTAGAGTCTAAATGTATTGCCATTGCATATGAAACAGTGACCAGTTCGGATGGAAGCCTTCCTTTGTTGGCTCCTATGAGTGAAGTGGCGGGCCGTTTGGCTACACAAGTTGGTGCATCCTGCTTAGAACGTCCTAAAAAGGGAAGAGGAGTGCTGCTAGGTGGTGTTTCTGGAGTAGAGCCAGGGCATGTGGTTGTTCTAGGTGGTGGTGTTTCTGGTACCCAAGCTGCTAAGATTGCAGTTGGTATGGGTGCTAAAGTTACAATATTAGAGCGTTCTCTTTCTAGAATTCGTCAATTAGAGGACTTGTTTGATGGTCGTGCTAATGTTTTATTTTCAACGGTGGATTCGATTGAGGCAAGTGTTATCGATGCTGATTTGGTTATTGGTGCAGTGTTAATTCCAGGTGCGGCAGCTCCGCGTGTTGTATCAGAAGCCTTGGTGGCAAACATGAAGCGTGGTGCGGTTATTGTTGATATTGCAATTGATCAAGGTGGTTGTATAGAAACAAGTAAGCCTACGACACATACAGACCCAACTTATATTCAGCATGAGGTGGTTCACTATTGTGTGACTAATATGCCAAGCTGTGTAGCGCGTACGTCAACAAGTGCTTTGGAAAATGCTACATTACCATACATACTGGACCTGGCCGATAACGGATACCGTGCTGCGCTCAAAGATAACAAGCATTTTATGAATGGCTTAAATGTGTATCGCGGACGTGTTACGCATGAGGCGGTGGCTAAAGACCTTAATCATGCTTATGTACCACCCTCTACATTTTTGAATAACAACTAGCCTAATATTGCAAGTTAAGCTGAGATTTGTAGGGTGGTGTTTTATCCTTCATCTGGGAGGTCTTTGAACAGGCTTTCATCCTCGCTTGATTTTTTAATGCAGTATCCAGAAGACCGAATGGTTTTAATAACCGTGGCACTGTTTTTGTCAATACCTAGGGATTTGCGTAGTCGATTAATGTGAACATCTACGGTGCGTGGTTCAACATGCATTTCAATTCCCCATACACGCCGAATAAGCTGTTCGCGCGATAATACTCGGTGCGGGTATTCAAGTAATGCTTGTAAGAGTTTGTATTCAATGGGGCCCAGGTTGCGGTCCTTGCCGTCAACGGTAACTTGTTTGCTAGTTGCATCCAAGCGGATAGAGCCATATTCAAAGACTTGTTCTACAAAAGCTGGACGAATGCGCCTAAAAACTGCCTGAATACGAGCAAGAAGTTCTTTAGGAGAAAACGGTTTTACCAAATAATCATCAGCGCCACGGTCTAGTCCTTCAATGCGGTCACCTTCTTCGCCGCGTGCAGATATCATAATGATAGGAATTTTTTTGGTATCTGGGTTCGCACGGAGTTGGTTGCAAATTTGTATACCTGTTTTTCCAGGTAGCATCCAGTCCAATAATATAAGGTCCGGTTTTTGATCTTCTACCATGTAAATGGCTTCGTCACCGTCGCTTGTCATACGTACTTTATAGCCGGCTTTTTCCAAGGTGTAGTGGAGTAATGTTAAAATAGCTTCGTCATCCTCTACCACTAACACAGAGGGCTTCATGTTGTAGCGATCTATCTCTTCGGTCATGGCTGTAATTATATCCTTATTATTGAAAGTTATGCATATCCAACTGTTGGGCAAAAACGACTAATATCTTGACCCGAGAGGGCAGTGCATTTTTCCCATTTTTGTTCGTTTGGTGTATTAAAAATCAGGTCGCATGTTGCTGGTGCAATAAGCCAGCTATTTGACCCAATTTCTGATTCTAATTGTCCCGGTGCCCATCCGGCATATCCAAGGGCAATAATGCTTTGTGTAGGGCCTTTGCCAACCATAATTTCTTGTAACAAATCAACTGAGGCTGTAAGGCATATTTCTTCGCTTATAGAAAAGGTGTTACTACTGTGGTAATCGTGGCTATGCAGTATGAATCCACGATCTGTTTCAACTGGTCCGCCATTATATATTTGTGGCATAACCGAAATAGCATCTCTAATATGAAGTGATTCAATAAGGTCGTTGCATCCGATGAGGTCGTGAGGGTGATTGATAATAACACCCATGGCGCCATCTTCGTTATGCACACATATGTAAATCACAGACCGGCCAAAACAACTGTCGTTCAGTAGTGGTGTGGCTGCAATTATGTGGCCTTCTAGGCTAGTAACGGAGCGTTTGTTGTGCGAGTGCGATATGGTAACCATAAAGTTAATCTATATTTCTTATCTTAGGAGCTTCTTTTAAGTTAGTAGGAGCTACTTTAAAATCTACATTTGGTGAGCCTCTGCTGCGACCAATATAACATTCTTCATAACATCCCATTAGTTTAACATAGTAGGGATTATCTTTGTTTTCAATATCGCCATGACGATTGTAGCAATCATGTTGGCATTTTAAGCATTTAACATTTTCCTTGCAGCTTTTGCATTCCGGGTTACCTGCACAACCATTAATATAGGAGTGACGTAATTCCTGAACGGATTTTTCATGAATGGTATCTTCAGAGCTACGCTTTCCTTTCTGATTAAAGTACCATATTGTAATACTTGAGGCTATAATGAAGCCGAACCCAAGAAGAATAAAAAGAAAGAACTGCTTTTTGGTCATGTTTACTGCCTAACAATGAAAGTGAACTGTTGGTGTGAGCATTGGTTCTTATGATTAAAAATAACTATCTGGTAATTATAGGTGGAAAATAAGAGGTTGTCATGCAAAGATTAAGTGCGGTTATTTTAGCAGTTGTTCTTTTTGCTTTGGTTGGGATTATGCAGGCGTCCACACATCAGAAGATGCCACCCCTTATGGTGGTGATGGTGGTAGTGGTGGTTATTTGGATTATTTATAAGGCAAAAAAGATTATTTCTGAGTCTCACAAAGATAACGATGAACGTTGACCTTTTGAGTAAAATAGTGTATAAGGGCCGCCCAAATGAGGTTCAATTATAAAGTTGAATTTCTTTTGTAGATAATTCTTATGATAATGGGTAGGCGATAACATGGCTGATTTATGTTTTGCAGAGTATATTTGGTTAGATGGTAGTGTTCCTGTGCGTAATATTCGCTCTAAGACACGTATTATTGATTTAAGTGATTTTGAAACTGAAGATGAGTATGGAGCATTTCTAGAAGAAGCAACTCCAGAGATGTTTCCTGAGTGGGGATTTGATGGTTCTTCTACTAACCAGGCTGATGGTCATGATTCTGACCTTTTACTTAAACCTGTTACGGTTGTGGATGATCCAATCCGCGGCGTAGGTAACTATCTTGTATTGTGCGAAGTAAATAATGCAGATGGTACGCCACATGAATCTAATTCACGTGCTCAGTTGCGTGCAATTTTGGAAGCAGGTGCTGCAAAAGATGATCCATGGATTGGATTTGAACAAGAATATACTTTATTTAAAGGTAGAAACCCGCTTGGATGGCCAGAAAATGGTTTTCCTGCGCCTCAAGGTCCTTATTACTGCGGTGTTGGTGCAGAAGAGATTTTTGGTCGCCAATTGGTTGAGATGCATGCACATGCCTGTGTAGCTGCTGGAATTATGTATTATGGCCTTAATGCTGAAGTAATGGCTGGTCAGTGGGAATTCCAGATTGGTTACCGCGATGTTGAAGGTGAAGATGCTGGTGTGTTAAATGTTGCGGATCATGTCTGGCTTGCACGTTGGTTGTTATACCGTTTGGGTGAAGATCTTGGTATTCGTGTATCGTTTGATAATAAACCTGTAAAAGGTGATTGGAATGGTGCTGGTATGCACACTAATATTTCAACGAAAGAAATGCGTAATGCTAAAACTGGTCGTGCTGCCATTGATAAGGCTGTAGAACGTCTTTCCAAGAAGCATAAAGAACATATTCGACTTTATGGTTATAACAATGATCAGCGTTTGACGGGTGATCACGAAACTGCCCATATTGACACATTTAAGGCTGGAGCTGCTGACCGTGGTTGTGCAATTCGTATTCCACGCATGGTAGAGCTTAAAGGTCATGGTTATTTAGAAGATCGTCGTCCTGGGGCTAATTCTGATCCGTATTTGGTAGCTGCACGTCTGTGTACAACTATTTCTGATATTGATGAAAATATTATGAAATTTAGCAGCTGGCCTCGTGTTAAGGCTGCTTAAGTAGTTGTGATTAATAAAAATTTAAACGCGCTAATGTTTGTCATTGGCGCGTTTTTTTATCAACTTCTTTTAAAGGATACTAGAGTTTCTTTAGTGTATGGCCCAGCCGGTCAGCTTTGGATTTAAGGTAGGTGTGATTATGTGTGTTGGCGTCCATTTCGTGGGGAACGCATTCGGACACTTTAATGGAGCACTCTTCTAAGCCTTTTGATTTACGAGGATTATTTGAAAGTAAACGTACTTCAGATAAACCAAGCAATGATAGCATTTTTGCAGCAGCCTTAAAATTACGGGCATCATCGTCAAAACCCAGCATACGATTGGCATCAACGGTGTCTAGGCCGGTTTCTTTGATCGCGTAAGCACGAAGTTTGTTAATAAGGCCTATGCCTCGTCCTTCTTGCATCATATAAAGTATAATACCACTACCTTCTAGGGCCATTCTTTCTAATGCAAGATGCAGTTGGTCGCCGCAATCACACGCCAAGGATGCCAGTAGATCGCCGGTATAGCAAGATGAGTGGATTCTCACAAGAGCATTATTTTGAGGCTGGCCAATAATAATGGCATAATGCTGTATGTCGCTAGATATCGCTCTAAATGCAACAATAGATGCGTGCTCGCTTGCTTTTAATGCCAAAGGTGTTTGAGTAGCTATGTTAAGACTGTTGGCATAATTATCTTCAAACTGGTGAATATCAGTTGTGGCTATTCTGACCAAGTTATCACAGTTCGTAAGGTCATGTGATGTAATAACACTTGGAAGTAATTGTGCATGACTGGCAAGCAACAGAGCTGCAGACTGCAAATCACTTGCCTGCTCACTATTGTTGATAGATACAGTATGGTTATGCCACAAAAGATCATCTAGTTTATGTATGTCATGCATATCAAAGGGAAGGCAAGTGGCATGGTTTTGTTTGTTGCCAGTAATAACGGCAGTGCGTTGTTCAGATAATGTAATAAACCATTGTTTGTGATTGGTCCAAATAGCTGAGTCTTCGCCTAATTGTTCGCTAGCCATCGCTAATAGTCCATCATTGCCGTTGGTTATCACAACCGGTAGGCCGCGTTTAAGTTCGCTAATGGCGCGCTGAGTGGTAAGCAGTGATTGCACTTAAATTAACATAAATCGCAGGTTCTAAAACGTGCATTTATGTATCATAGGAATAGATAAATGTCTAGAAAATGCCATTTTATCGCCTATAAGGGGCTGGATTATAAGGGGTGGAACCATCATTGCCAGGAAATACATGGCCTAGTGCCATTGTTTTTCTTCTGCCAGTGGTTTTTTGAAGGTGGTGGTCTGGCGGCGGTGGTTGGCTATCCGCTTCATTTTCTTCAGATAAACCAGGAGGAAATATGGTGCGGCGTTTAATGATGTTCTGTAAATATCCAGTTTCTAAAAACTCATTTATTTCTTCTTCAGTGACAGGTTCAAAATCTTCATAATGAAAAAGTCCACTTTCTTCACGCTTTGTAATATTGCTAGTGTGAGCGATACGGTTACGCAAAAGACGAAGGTCACGATTAGTATTGCCAAGCTCAGAGCGTGTTATGGCCTCAGTAATGCATAATAAGGCTGCACACCGAGACGCTAGGCTAGCAGATTTGTCATTAAGTATAGGAAAATGCTGTGCGATAATTTGTTCTGCCTCATTAGGCGCAATGGCTGTGGTTGATACCTGTTGTTCTGTGGGCAGGAAAAAATTTTGGTGTTGTCTATAAATGTCATCAAAAGATAATGATACTTTATCCGTGATCGTACCATTATAGATTTTTTCTATGATATTGGTTTTTTGCAAAAATTGCTGTGCTAAATCCATTAGCTGCTGCGGGTCAAGCTTATCAAGATGTAGAGATGCGTGTACAAAATTTTGCCTCATAATATTTAACACTTGACGACTCTTGCCCTCCATGGTGCACAAAACAATTCTTCTTTGTGGGTTGAGGTGGTTAATGGTTGTGCCGTTATCAAATGTTGCGGTAAGTATCGCTTCGGTTAAACGAATCATATGAAATAGCAATTCATGCTTATGTGGCTCTTGCTCGCATTCAATGAGATTTTTAATTCCATCTCGTGCGGCAAAAACTGCTTTTTCGTTAACGTTTACTATGGGTAGTTCACGCGTTTTTGTTGGTGGCTCATTATTTTGTTCTTTTCCTAGACGTCGTCGCCAGTAACTATAGCTGAAATAATTGGTATTGGGGGCGGCATTAGGAGTGTGTTTGCTGCCAGTTCGAGTGTGTGGTTTTTCTTTCCATTTTTCATTTTTCATTTTTTGGATGTCAACAACCATATGAGCAGGAAAATCAGGTTGTACACATGTATTATGGGACTTTTTTTCTTGTGAAGTAATCGTTTCTAATAATAATATATGTTTTTCTAGCAATGCTTTGAGCTTTAATAATTCTTCATTACTTAAATCAGTGTTGCTGTTAAGCTTGTTGCGTGCCTCTTCTAATGCTTGGCGAGTATTGTAAGCTTGTTTTTGATTGTCGTGAAATGATTCTTTGATCTTTCTTCTTTCTGTTTCATCCAGTAGCGTATGACAAGCATAGGCAAATTTGTGATTTGTCCTATAATTTTTATGGTCTCTTTCTACAAAGAAATTATTAAGCTTGTTCAAACACCTGATGGTATCGGCAAGAATGCTTTGGTGTAATGTTGTCTTTTTCTGCTCTTCAAGGGAGGTTTTGTGCTCGGTGAGTGTTGCAATATGCTGTTTACAGCTTGTTGTGTTGGTTTTTACGTCGTCTTCGTTGGTGTTAGAAAATGTTTTATCCCAGTCTTTGAGTTCACTAGTAACTTCGGCGACTTTTTCTTGAATGGTTTGGTATTCTGGGTGCTGTGAGCAATATCTTGAATTTAGCAGTTCGTTTAGTGTGGTGATGAGGGCTTTAGCTTCGTCGGATTGCTTAATAAAATTTGTTTTAGATGTGCTTGTCCAAAGGTCATCACCCATGCTTTCTATATTTACAGCTAGCTCTCCAAGGTTCATCTTAGCTGAAGTAGAATTTTCATGATGTGAGTCTTTTTCATTTTTTATAATACCGTCTACAGTCTGATATGCCTGTTTTAGTAAATCTTGCTGTTTTGTTAACTCTTCAAAAGTAAGTTCGCTTTGGAGTTTGTCATTAGCAGTATCTGCGATGGCTTGTGCTTTGTGGACTGCTGCCTGATTTTTATAAAATGTTTCTACAGTGTCTTTCGATGTGCCGCTCTTTTGGGCTCTGGTGGAATAATAAGCGTATTTGTATTCTTCCCTATACGTACTGAGTTTTCTTTCTTCTAACCTCTTTTTGAGTTTCTTCAATGATTCGAGGGTTTTGTCAAATGATTGTTTATATGTAGCTTGATTTGAATGTTGTTTTAATGGTTCTTGATGGGCGGTGAGGGTTTGACGGTGTTTTTCACATTGAGCTATGTTTTCTTCTATGGTCTTTATGG
>CALCTU010000162.1 GCA_937907045.1 uncultured Alphaproteobacteria bacterium | reverse complement strand
GTATAGAACATCGTCAGGAACGTCATGATGCGCGTCAAGATAGTCGAAGTGATCGAAAGCAGATGCGCCAAGATAGAAGAAACGACCGTAGGCAGAATAATCAACAACGACGTGGCGATAGATAAGTCTAGTCATTGTCAATTATATGGATCACAAGTATTATTCTTGAGTGTTGTTATCACTTAGTAGCAAAATACTATAACGCTTCTAATGGCCAACGGGCTTTTGGTGTTAGTGTTATTGGGTCAATTAAATTAGCCTGGAAGCGTTCAATACCAGCCCAGGCAATCATTGCACCGTTGTCAGTACAAAGTTTAATGGGAGGAGCAACAAGTTCCATACCGTGTTCTTGGCAGGTTTGGGATATGGTGGCATTTAAATATTGATTTGCGGCAACGCCACCTGCCAGTACAAAGTGCTTAACAGAACCGATGTGGTCATTGCATGCACCAATAGCACGACGCATACGGTCTTTAATGATGTCTGCGACACAACGTTGAAAAGAAGCACATATATTGTTAATGAAATCATCATCAATTGTATGTTGATTATCAATAATGCGTTTTACAGCGGTTTTTAGTCCCGAAAATGAGAAATCGCAGCCTTTCTTTCCGCATAAGGGTTTTGGTAATTCAAAAGCATGTGGATCGCCATTTCTGGCTAATTGCTCTACTATTGGGCCACCAGGATAACCAAGTCCAAGCATCTTTGCGACCTTGTCAAAAGCTTCTCCTAGTGCATCATCAATGGTGCCACCAAGTTTGGTGTAATGATTAACGCCGTGAACGACAAGAAATTGGCAGTGACCTCCAGATACTAATAAGCATAAATATGGAAAAGGGATGTCATTGGTAAGTCTTACAGTAAGTGCGTGGCCTTCTAAATGGTTAACACCAATAAGCGGTAAACCAGTGGTGTGTGCAATGCCCTTAGCCATCATGACTCCCACAATGAGTCCACCAATTAGGCCTGGACCGGCAGTAACGGCGATAGCATCCAGTTGTTTGTAATCTTGAATATTAGCATTTTTCATTGCTTGCTGAATAAGGGTATGCAATATGTCCATATGAGCGCGTGAAGCAATTTCTGGTACAACTCCTCCAAATGGTGCATGTTGAGCTATTTGAGATTTACTCACATGGGCTAAAATGTCTTTGTGTTTTGTCACAATTGCTACGCTGGTGTCGTCACAACTAGATTCAATCCCGAGTATTTGCATAATGTGTTGATTGTAAGGGGTTATGGGTTATGTTTTAGGTCGACTCCAACATAAATCAATGGCAGATAGATGGCAAGTAATCGTAATACTACACCTCCTCCTTACCATAAGTATATAAATGAGGTGTTCGTTCAGCATAATAATTCCTTAGAAACAATTAAAAATTCGTTGACTGAGCAAGAATCCTTAATGCAGTTATCACCTGCTGAGGCCAGGTTGTTACAAGTGATAATTGCAATGATTAAGCCAAAAAAGGTAGTGGAGATTGGTGTGTTAGCGGGATATTCGGCAATTCACATTGCTCAAAGCATGCCACAGAATGGTCATATATGGGCGTTAGATAGGAGTCCACGATGTGTGAAGCTAGCTACAAAGCATTTTCAAGATTTTGGTGTTGCGGATCGCATTACCTTATTAGAGGGTGAGGCAAGCGATAATCTTAAAGAAATTGAACAACATGGTCCTTTTGATATGGTGTTTATTGATGCGGATAAAATTGCATACCCTCAATATTTGGATTGGGCAGAAAAGAATACGCAATCTGGGAGTGTTATTATAGGGGATAATACTTTCTTATTTGGAAGTGTGTATCACGAAAGCCCTCCTAAGGGCATAGCCCCAACTACTTGGGAAGCAATGCGTAGCTTTAACAAGCGTTTGGGCGATGATCGTTATTATACTTCGGTGCTGATACCCACTATTGAGGGGATGACCGTGGCAGTAAAGAAGTAAGCATATGGTATAAGCACTTATCTAATGTTTAGATGCTTAGGTAGTCCTTACTTTCTTTTCCGGCCGCTGCACGTTCAAATTGCCTGCGTGTAAAAGAAGTATTGCAATTGGCAAGGCTATCTCTTACGACATCAGGAAATTTAGAAACATAGTTGGTCCATTGTTTATCCTCGGTTTGTCTCATATCACGTGCTGTTTTTCTGCCATTGTAGCTTCGGTATGACTTTTGAATAAGTAAAGCGGATTCATGTTCTTTGTTTTTTGTAGCAGTTTCTTCTTCATTCATTGAGGTGACGGTTTTGAAGAAGTTACTGTCGTACTGATCTAACCTAAATGTACATAGTGTTTTTTGAGGATCTTTACTATCGGGCTCTGTTGTTATTTGATTGTTGCTGACATGCTTTAGGTAAGTAATTTTGGCAGGTGATAATTTTCCGGTAAGACGGTCAATACCTATGATATCTCTGATGCCACCATTTTTCGCTAATTTAAGCTGATCGGTATGAAGAGAAACTTTAGCAGAGCCATCATGATAGCGTTCTAGAATTTGTCCACCGCGAGAAATAATGAGTGCTTGATGAGTTCTGGCATTTGGTACAATATAGGTGTAAATACTATCTTGTGAATGTGGTTCTGAGGTGGATCGAGTATTGGGTCGTGGATCATAAAGTGTACTCAGAGTTATAATGTCTGTTGGTTGAAGAGCATTGATTATTGTTACATCTTCATCTTTACCTTCTGTAAATAACTGTTTGTATGATTTCGCCATTATAGTTTCTTTGTTACTTGCTTGGCTGGAAGTTTTTTGCGGATGAACAAGTCCAAGTGCATGGCCTATTTCATGGGTAATAGTTCGAATTTTATTGGCATGAGTAAATGCTACTTGATATGGCTTTCCAGTGTTCTTGGACGTTAGTACGAATGGTGAGTCATCTCCAAACGGAACATTACTAAATAGATCGCTATTTAGTCCAATGAGTGATCCAGTGATTTCACCCTTATCATTATGGTCTGATATGTTAAAAGCAAAATTAGCGCGATCAAGTGTTGAAGGGTATTGAATAAATGTTAGTTGTGCTTCATGCGGTGCCACTTCACAAAATTGAATATTAAAAAGTTTGTTAAAGCGGGTTAAAATTTCCTGAATAAGCGCTTTTTGAGCTTCATTAACCGGTCGTTGCAAACTAGTATTTGCTGTTGCAGTTATTGTATCGTGGCCTCGTGTCCAAGGAAGACGGCTTGATATGCTTGGTCTTATTTGAGCTTCTTGAAAGCTATAAGTAATTTTGCAGACTCCGTTGTCATTTACTGGCCATTGAATAACCCCCAGAATATCTTTGGCAGATGAGGGTATGTGTTCTATTTTTGTTGAATAGAATTTGTTACGGACGCTATCAAGCACAACGCGCAGTTCGCTGTCATTAATTTTAGATTGTAAGTGAGTAACAAAAGATCCATTTTTTGGTGACATAAAAAATGGGTTTACACCAGCATCCATCAACGCTTCTACAATTTTCAAGACATTTGATGCTAAGTCTTTTTTGGCAGTTGGATAAGCATCAATAGAATGGAGTTCTTCTCTTGCAGAGATAATGGTTGTCTGTAGTAGCGTGTGGCCATGCTTATCGACGGCATTATTGTTTCTAAGTAAATCTTTAGGTAGTTTCTTAAGTTCAGATATAACATCATCGGCATTGAGTCGTTGACATGCGGAATATAATTTTTCGAGCATTTTATGTTTTTTAAATTATAATTAGCGATTGCTTAATAAGCTTTTGTGCGCATTCTATCATCGTGTTGGTAAAAATGCAATAAAGAACGTAAGGTTTTCTTAAGCTAAGTATCTGAATGACAAACAAACCTAAGATAAATAACGCATGAGCTCATTGATATAAAAGGTTGCTCCAACAGCATCCAAGTTACCATCATCTTTTTCTATGATATAACGGCCACCACGCGCAAGTTCACTTTTTGAGCCTTGAGCAAATATCGTAAAGCCTAAATCATGGTGGTATTGAAATTTGAGGCTATCAAGTAAATCTACAGAGATAGAAAGCTTAGGAAAATCTTGTGATAATTGGTTGCCAAGAGCAGTTAGCTGGTTGCAGGCTTCTTGTTTGACCTTTGGAATATCCAACGATTGAAGAGATTGCAAGTCGATGGATAAGTGAAGGGATTGGGTAATAATGTCGGGAATTTCACCATGCAATAGCCGAGCAATGGTTGATTGATCTTTTTGGTCTAATGCTTGCAAAAGTTCAGGTAAGTCAAGCTGGTTAATGTCTAGCTTCTCTAAGATAGCATGAATGAGTCCTGGGATGGTAAAATCAATGCAAAGCTTATCCTCATCAACACCCGATTTAATGAGTGAGATGAGTGCCTGAGATATAATTTGTAAATTTGCCTCTGCGTTGTTTGGCCCTATAAATTCAATACCTGCCTGCCAACGTTGACGTTGTTTATATATTTTATCACCGGTGGTTTGTAATACTGGTCCGGCATAGGCAAGTTTTAGTGGTAGGCTTTGTTTTTTAAACCGAGTTGCAGCAATACGAGCTATTTGAACGGTGATGTCTGACCGAATCGCCATCATTTTTCCTGAAACAGGATCCAGAACTCTAAAGCTCTGATTTTCAAGTGCTCTTCCTTGTCCCCAAAAGAGGGTCTCTTCAAATTCTACTAGCGGAGGGTCAACAATTTCAAAGCCTTGTTCGTGCAACCTATTGAGCAATTCATATACCATTTTCATGCGTGTAAACGCTTTTGGCGGAAGCGTGTCATAGAGTCCAGAAGGGAGTAGGCCTTGGTTCATGGTTTTGTAGTATAAATTTTTAATCGTAAAAACTGATGCATTTGATGTGCTTATGCACTATATTGCACGGTATGTCTAGTCTAACTTCTCAAAAACGTCATGCTTATGTTACAGCAGCTGCCATTGTTGTGGCTGTTTTGCTATGGCTTATTTTGGGAGGTATTTATACATTAGTGGTTGGATCCGACCAGGATGAAGAGGAAATGTCATTTGATGATTTTCCTAAAGTAAGCGTTGTTTCTTCTAGTGCACAGAAGAAAGTGCGTATGCTAAACGTGTACGGAAATGCTAAACCAAAGATATTAACTCGTTTGAAAAGTCAAACCTCTGGCAAAATAGCAACAATTGTAGCAAGGGAAGGTAGTTTTCTTAAGCAAGGTGATGTTATCTTGGCACTTGAGAAAGAGGATAAGCCTCAACAAGTAGAAGAAGCCAAAGCGTTATTAAAACAACGTGATTTGGAATATAAAGCAGCGAAGTCGCTATTCAAAAAAGGACATAAGTCTGAAACGGAGCTTGCTAAAGCGTTTACAGAATTGCAGAATGCACAAACAAATCTTGCTACACGTCAACTAATGTTATCCTATACGTCGCTTCGAGCCCCTTTTGATGGTTGGCTTGACAAGGTTGAAGTTGAAGAGGGTGATGTTGTTAAAGCAAATGAAACACTGGTTGGTAGCTTTATTGATGATACCCAAATACTTATATTGGGCCATGTTCCAGAAAAGTTTGTTACCTCGCTAACAGAAGGTGAACTTGTAGAGGTACAGTTTCTTGATGGCAGAAAATCAACTGGCTATATTAATTTTATTAGCCGGATAGCAAGTGATGTTACCCGTACTTATGAAGTGCAAGTAACAATTGATAATGTTAAACGAGAATTTGCGTCCGGTATGACAGCGCAGCTTATGTTACCTACAACTGAATTTTTAGCACATGCTATTAAGCCATCCTATTTAGCCCTCAATGCGCAAGGAGATATTGGCGTTAAAGTGGTGATTGGCAAGGATCTTGTAAAATTCTATGCCGTTGAGGTTATTGGTCATGAGGGAGATACTATGTGGGTTGCGGGTTTACCCGAGCAAGCTACAATTATTTCCTTAGGGCAGGGATTTGTGTCTTCAGGGCAGCGCGTGATGGTGGTGAGGTAAGGCATGGATCAATTTATTGATGCTTGTATAGATCGCTGGCGTACAATTATTTTGGTATTACTATTATTGCTGGCCGTGGGGTGGTCGGCGTATAATGCTATTCCTAAAGAACGTTCTCCTGATGTGAAGGTGCCTATTATCTATGTATCCATGAATCATCAGGGCATTTCTCCAGAAGACGCAGAGCGTTTGCTGATTAAGCCAATGGAAAAAGAACTACGTTCTATTGAAGGTATTAAAGAGTTAACTGCCGCGGCATCTTTGGGGCATGCATCTGTAACATTAGAGTTTGATGCAGGTTTTAATAGCCAAAAGGCACTTGATGATGTGCGGGAAAAGGTTGATATTGCTAAGGCAGAGCTTCCTGAAGATACAGATGAGCCCGTGATCAAGGAAGTCAATATTGGTTTATTTCCTATTCTTAATGTCATTCTAACAGGCAATATTTCCAACAGAACTCTTGTGACGGTAGCGAGGGACTTACAGGATAAAATCGAATCGTTACCAAATGTGTTAGAGGCTGACATTGCTGGAGATTTAGAAGATAGTGTCGAAATTATTATTGATCCAATGATGTTGCAAAGCTATGGATTAACCACTACGGACATAAGCAGTTTGTCGATTGATTATAATTCGTTGGTGGCTGCTGGTGAGCTTCAAACTGAAGATGGTAGTTTTGCTGTTAAAGTTCCAGGTTTGCTAGAAGATTTGGACGATATTTTATCATTACCACTTAAGCATGATGGCGACGCACTGATAACTATCGGCGACGTAGCCACCATTAAAAAAACGTTTAAGGATGCTACGAGTGTTGCCCGGGTCAATGGGAAGCCAGCTGTAGTACTAGAAATCTCCAAGCGTTTGGGTGCCAACCTGATTGAGACTGTGGATCAGATTAAGGAGCTTGTTGCATCAAATGGTGATATGATGCCGGAAAACTTAACAGTATTATATGCCCAAGATAATTCATCCCGTGTGCTGGAGATGTTGGTGGATCTTCAGAACAACATTATTTTGGCAACATTATTAGTGTTGGTGGTGACTATTTGTGTGATTGGCGTGCGTTCGGCTATGTTAGTCAGTATTGCTATTCCGGGTGCATTTCTTATTGGTATCGTGATGCTTTCGCAGTTAGATCTTACGCTCAATACAGTGGTGCTGTTTAGTCTGATTTTATCCATTGGAATGTTGGTAGACTCAGCAATTATTCTATGTGAGATGGCAAGTAGAAAAATGGCAACCGGCGTTCCCAAGTTAGAGGCATATGCGTCATCGGCCAAATATATTAAATGGCCTATTATTACTTCTACGGCAACAACGTTGGTTGTATTTATGCCCCTTCTTTTTTGGCCCGGAATTATTGGCCAATTCATGCAGTATATGCCCATCACGCTTATTGCTACATTAAGTGCTTCGATGTTGATGGCGATTATTTTTATTCCAACGCTTGGCACGATATTTGGTCGTGCCCAAGAAGCAGACGAAAATGTGCTAGCAGCAGAAGAGGGTAATCTGCAGAACCTTGTAGGCGTTAGCCAGCGTTATTATAATATTCTTGTAAGTGTTTTGGCTCGTCCATGGCGATATATTGTTGGTATGCTTGTATTGTTGGTGGCTGTATTTATTACATTTGGTATGGTTGGATCCACGGAATTTTTTCCAGATGTTGAGCCAGATAACACGGTATTACAGGTGCAAGCCAGGGGTAATTTATCACTCGAAGAAAAAGATAACATACTCAAATTAGTCGAAGAGCGTGTGTTTGCGGTGAAAGATGAAGTGGAGACATTTTATACACGAGTTGGTAAAGCCAAGGGAGGAAATCAGTCTGGTCCTAAAGATACGATTGGATCCATTCAAATGGAATTTGTACATTGGAGTCAGCGGCGTAAGGCAACACAAATCATAGACGGGTTAAGGGAGCTCACAAGCGATATTCCTGGAATACAAACAAGTATCGGTATGGAAAAATCGGGCCCTAAAAGTGAAAAACCCATTGATATTCAGTTACGGTCGAATTATCCAGAATTATTAGACAAGACGTTAGAAGTATTAAAAGATAAAATGTTACACATGGATGCTTTGGTGGATGTTGAGGATAGTCGACCACCTGAGTCAATTGAGTGGGAAATTGATATTGATCGTAAGAGGGCATCGCGATATGGCGCCAATGTAAATAATATAGGTGCGTTTGTTAAGCTGGTAACTAATGGTCTGATTGCTTCTTCATATCGTCCTGACGATATGGATGATGAAGTTGATATTGTGATTCGGTTTCCTGATCAGCATCGCAATGTTGAAATGTTACAACAGCTGATGGTGAATACTAATCAAGGTACCATGCCAGTTAGTAATTTTGTTACAATGAAAGGTAAGCCGACCGTAGAGAGTATAGAGCGGGCTGATGGTAAACGGATGCTAAAATTGCGCTCTAATGTTGCAGATGGTGTTAACGTAAACGCGGTGGTGGCGCAAATGAAACAGTGGATTAAGGATAATCCAGCGCCTCCGGGGGTAGATATTGTGTTTAAAGGTGATGATGAAGAACAACGCAAGTCTGGTGCTTTTTTGATGAAAGCATTTTTGTTAGCGATTTGTTTAATGGCTTTAATTTTGGTGACTCAATTTAATAGTATTTATTATATGGTGATTATTTTAAGTGCGATTATTTTGTCAACTACGGGAGTGTTCCTGGGTCTTATTGTTACAGACCAGCCATTTGGTATTGTGATGTGCGGGGTGGGTATTATTTCACTGTCAGGAATTGTGGTAAATAACAATATTATTTTTATTGATACCTACAAGAAATTACGTGCAACAGGAATTGATTCGATGGAGGCAATTATTCGTACAGGCGTACAACGCCTACGACCAATTTTGTTAACTGCAGGGACCACCGTGCTTGGTTTGATTCCTATGGTTATTGGTATGAATATCAACTTTCTTACTTCGGAAGTGACATTTGGTGCGCCATCAGGACAGTGGTGGCAGCAATTATCTACTTCTATTGCTGGTGGGCTTGCTTTTGCCACCATATTAACATTATTTATTACGCCATGCTTATTGCTGGTTGGAACAAGATTAGAACAATTTAATCTAGAGGGCTTAAAAAAATGGATCCAGACATTGTTGGTATCTGTGCTGCAACGCTTACCACTACCAGCTTCATTCCGCAGGTAGTACGGGTGGTACGTACTAAAGATACACAAAGCATATCGTTATCTATGTATATTATCTTTAATCTTGGGGTGTCAACATGGCTGCTTTATGGTCTGATGTTGGATCGCTACCCCATTGTAATAGCCAATGTTATTACGCTGTCGCTTACTTTGACTATTTTACTTCTAAAACTCACAGAGGGAAGAAGACAGCGTCGGTTACACAATAACCAAAGTGATGGGCATGTTGTTATTTGAAGGTTAGCTAGTGGTTAAAGGAGCCACATGCAGCACTTATTCCTGTAATTGTTCCTACTACGCCTGTGCTAAAAGCGACGCTATTAAGTATTGTGGTTACGGTTGATGGCTTTTCATCATCGTTTATGTGTGAATATATTGATGCAGCATTAAATGTCAAACTAGAGATACATAATAGTATTTTGGACAATGTTTGCTTGCAGGTTGGAGGAGAGGGCTGTTCTAGTACTTCGTCACCCAAAACTTCTGCGTCCTCAGCCATTCGAGAAAGTTCCTCTGGTGTTGGTTTGCAGTAATGGACATGTTTTGCTCCATACAATATATACCCAACACCCGCTGTTGCAAGGTTCATCGTGCCCATAAATGTTTGGTATTTAGAGTGGTGTAAACCAAGAAAAAATTTGATGGAGCCTGTAACCATTGATAATCCAATGCAAGGAATACTTAAGGAGTCATATGACTCCTTACACGTTGTGTCGTACTGAAATTGTTGCTCAATGTCATCTTGCTGAGGTGCCGGGTCTCCAGCGGCGTCTAATAAAGGGTCATTATCACTGCCATAGTCTGAATCGGATGCAGGCATCTTTGTCACATATATACGATTAATATTTGAGCATTCTAGCTCAAATTAAGAGCTAAGGATAGTACAAAATGAAACAAGTGCCATGGTTATGCTTGTGTGGTGCTAGGAGCATTTTTTTTAATAGCTAAATACCGATAATAGCACCATGGAAAGGTAAGAAAGTATAAAAAGCCAATGAACGGGAATGTAATCCATGGTTCGGTGATAGCAGCGATAACAAAAAAACCGACTGTTCCTAGCAAAATAGAGGTGTAACGCCTGGGAATGTTAAGGCCTTTAAGCGAGAAGGTTGGAAACGTGCTTATCATCATCAGGGCTATAAAGCTGACATAAAGAATGACTAATGATGCGGTAATTTGAAATGGTGGAGTTTCAAATTTTTGTTCGAACAAGAAATGGAGCATCATAGGTAATAGGCTTAATGCTGCCCCCATAGGAGCTGCAATGCCTTCAAAAAATTTATCTTTAAGCTCTGGAATTTCATATTCCATCTCCATTTTAGCATTAAAGCGTGCTAGGCGAATGGCTTGGCAGATAATAAAAAATAATGCGACTGCCCAGCCAACACCCTTAAATTCATGTGTAATCCAAGAATAAACAATTAATGCTGGTACCACACCAAAATTAAGAAAATCTGCTAAAGAGTCAAGCTGTGCGCCAAAAGGGCTGGATGCATTCAGCACCCTGGCAATTTTTCCGTCTAGGCCATCAATGATGCCTGCAATGATCATGAGAATAACAGATTGTTCCCATTGGCCATGAACCATGCCTGCTTTTAATGCAAATAAACCCACGCAAATACCAATAATAGTCATGATACTTGGAAATAAATGGTAGATAGGTAAAGCGCGTTTTTTGGATTTTCGACGATTACGTGGCATGTTATTATGATGTGTAAGCTTGGGTTATAAAGATTGGCCTTGGCGCTGAGTAAGTTCAGGTCTACTAAGGTCTGCTAGAATAGATTCTCCAGCTAGTACGCGCTGTCCAAGAGCTACTTGAGGTTCGATATTTGGTGGCAAGTAGACGTCTACACGACTACCAAATTTAATAATTCCGTAGCGTTCTCCGGTGCCAATTTCTTGCTTCTCTCGTAAATTGCATATAATTCTTCGGGCAACTAGTCCGGCAATCTGAACAGAAATAATGGTTTGGCCGTCTTTGGTTTCAATGACTGTGCTGTAACGTTCGTTGTCTTGGCTTGCTTTGTCTAAGTCAGCACTTAAAAACTTTCCGGGACGGTAGTTGAGACGGTCAATCATCCCGGCAATAGGAGCACGCTGAACATGCACGTCAAATACGTTAAGAAAAATACTAACACGATTAAATGTTTGATCATTAAGGCCCAGTTCTTCAGGAGCGCTAATATTATGATCTATTAGGCTTACTAATCCATCAGCGGGACTAACAACAAGGCCCTCACCTTCTGGTACGACGCGGTTTGGATCGCGGAAGAAATAGACCATCCATAAGGTAACTATTAGACCAAGCCAGCCAATATGATCAGAATATTGACCCAATAGTAAACTAACAAAGGCTGATACCAGAATGTATAAATGTCCTTCATTATGAATAGATGGTATGGTTTTACGAATAAGACCAAGCAGATGGGTTGCAGTCGACATAGATTTTGCCTTAGTAAAAATAACATGCTTAATTTAGGGTTTAATATTTCTAACGGATTTTTTGTTCAAAATAAATGGAAAGTTTTAAAAACACTTGCACTTAGGAGGGGTTAAGTTGTACACACGTGTCCTAAATAACATGTTTTTCTATGAGGGAATTTATGACTATTGTTTCGTCGGTCTGTGTTTTTTGTGGTGCGTCTAACGCCATTGATAAAGAATTTTTTGATCTTGGTTATCAGCTTGGTACAAAATTGGCGCAAGAGAAGTTTCATATGGTGTATGGAGCAGGTGACTGTGGAGTTATGGGGGCTTCTGCTAATGGAGCATTAGAGCACGGTGGTACGGTAACAGGTATTTTCCCCCGTGTATTAGAAGGATTAGAAGCAGAACATAAAACATTAACCGAAACGATTATTGTTGATGATATGCATACTCGTAAGATGGGAATGTTTGACCGTTCAGATGCATTTATTATTCTTCCTGGTGGTTTTGGTACAATGGATGAAACATTTGAGGTGATTACCTGGAAACAGCTACATACGCATGATAAGCCAATTATTCTGGTCAATTTTAAAGGTTACTGGGATGGTTGGGTAAAGATGACAGAGCATTTTATTGATAACGGATTTGCATCTCAAAAGACGCGTACTCTTTATCAGGTGGTTGATAGTGTGGACGAGGCTATTGAGGCGTTAAAAGCAAATTAAGCTTTGGTAAGATTTTGCGTACAAACGGTATAGTAATACTGTGTTTGTTAGCCATTGATTCTGCATCCAGGTGTTCAACTAATCTATGAAGTGTTTCAAAAGACCTGGGAATGCGTGATAATATATAGTCGGCAACATCAGGACGAATGGTTAACTGGCGGTCACTCAGCATTTTGATTAGTACGCCGTGCAACACGGTTTCGTCGGGTGCGCCAAGATGTATCACAGGAGTGGCCTCAAGCCTGGATTGCAAGTCCCGAAGTTCAATACCTAGTTGCCCTATGGGGGTTGATGATGTCATCAGTAACCACCCTTGGTTTTCGCGCGTAAAATTATAAATATGAAATAATGTGGCCTGATCTGATTTGGGCAGTTGGTCAATGTCAATCACAACGCTAGTTACATTGGGAGTAAAACTAAGTGCGCTAGCACGTTGAGAAATCGCATGACTGAGCTTCTGCCAAATATGAGCCAGGTGTGTTTTTCCTGAATATTGTTCGCCACAAATAATAAGTGCATGTGATGGCCAATTGGGCCAGCTTGTTACAAGGTCGTACGCGTGCTTGTTACAAGAAGATATAATAAAGTCTTCTCGTGTGTAGGTTGGTGCAATCGGAAGCTCCAGCAATTGCTGTTTAGGCATGCTTAGCACGATTAGTCGTACTCCTGGTTTTACGTTTTCGGGCGGGTTTCTTAGGAAAAACTGAGCTGTTTAAATATTGTTTGATAGAAAAACGCACTAGTACTGCAATAGCTGCTGCAGCTGGAATTGCGATAAGAATTCCAATAAAGCCGAAAATTGAGCCACCCGAGAGTAGAGCAAAAATAATCCATACCGGATGAAGGCCAATTTCGTTGCCAACTAGATTGGGAGTAATAAAGGTTCCCTCTAACATTTGACCCACAACAAAAATGCCAGCAATAATAAGCATATGCATAAGATCCCCAAACTGTAGGAATGCAATGACCATGCCAGCAATAAAGCCAAATAACATGCCGACATACGGAATAAAGGAAAGTATACCGGTAGCAAAACCAATAAATAAACCAAATTCGAGTCCGGCAATGGTTAGGCCAATAGCATAAAATGTACCAAGTAAAAGGCATACGTTAGTCTGGCCACGTATGTAGGCAGATAGTGTTTTGTCTATTTCTTTGAGTTGTTCGCGGATAACAGGTGCATGCTTGGGAGGTAAAAGGCGATTAAGATTCGCTACAATGGTGTCCCACTCGCGCATAAGATAAAAACTAACAATGGGCGTGATGAACATAAGTGATAGCATGTTCACAATAGCAATGCCGGAATTTAGCATATTGCTAGCAACATTTAAAATAACAGAAAGCAGTTGTTTGGAGACATCGCCAAAATGTTCCGTAGCACTTTGAAGTACGTCAGGAGAAATGCTTCCTACTAAGATTTCTATTTCAGGAATAACTTTTTGCTCCACAAAGTCCATATATTTGGGAATACGGTCAATAAGTCCGGAAAGTTGATTATAGAGCAACGGAACAATTAATATGAGTAATGTTGCAACAATGAGGAAAAATATGGTTGTTACACTAAGGGTAGCACTGTTGCGTGATAAGCCTAATTTTTCTTCAAACACATCCACAACTGGGTCAAGAAAATAGGCGGTTAAAAAGGCAACAATAAAGGGAAGTAATATATCACTAGCAAGATAAAAGAAGCCTATGTGAAGCCCCCCAATAACAGCTGCCATGACGTAGCCGCTATTAACCTTCGAAGAAATTGTCATAAGTATCGTCTTTCTGATATTGCTGAATGAACCATTGTGGCGGCTGATTTTGCTGAGTCAGCATAATACCTTGGCCGGTATTTTCAAGATATAGTGATGATTTTGCTAATTGTTTTACTAATGTTTCGTAGCTTGCATTAAAATGAAGCTGCACAATAGCGTAGTGAACATTGACTTGTTCAACAGACATGCGTTCGATGGTATTGATGGTGGCAAGTTGTTTTTTTAGTTCATTCCAAAATACTAAATGCTCGATGGGCACGGTAACTGTGATTTTCAAATTATTGGATTTACGTTCTGTTACGGATCGTTTCCAGTTACGAGTAATGTAATCATCGATCGCGGTAGCTAATTCAACAAGCTGAGCGTTGATGGGCGTGTCGTTAGGTTTTGCACTAAAGGCAAGACGCTGTGGTTGGCTTTGGATATTGTCCAGCGAAATAAGGTGGCTAATAATGGGTTGGTTGGCTTGACTAGGAAGTGGATAAATTAGTGCACCCATGACACTACCTACATGATATTTCTGTTTTAGGTAGTCTATCTGTGCTTGAGCTACCATTGGATCTGCAAGATTTCCGAGTGCTGCTGAGTTGTTGTTAATA
Organism: uncultured Alphaproteobacteria bacterium; assembly: GCA_937907045.1. Taxonomy (GTDB): domain Bacteria; phylum Pseudomonadota; class Alphaproteobacteria; order Rickettsiales; family UBA6187; genus CALCTU01. The sequence continues at coordinate 4,530 of CALCTU010000162.1, read as the reverse complement.
TACGCAGATAAGTATGTCACTGCTTCGTCGGTGGCAGCTACTTTGTAATCTACTAGTGCGGAGTTATCTTGTATTTGCTTCCAAGCTTGCAGCCACATGTCAGTAAGTTCTGTTTGATTATCTGTAGCATTAGATGAAGCTAGTGGAACAATGAGTACTGGATCGCTTTGTTTTTCAATAAAAGCAATGCCTGAATCTTTTAGTAAATTTTTGATAGAATTGGGGTTAAAAGAAATGTTAACCAATGCTCGATAATGGTTTGAGGTTACCTTTTCGTTTTTTATTTCCATTCCCAGCACCATAGAAGAAATATTCTGGGCCTCAACCGCAGGGAGTGCGTGGTGTACGAAGCTTGGTGTGATACGTTTGAGCAAAATTTCAAATGCTTCTGTTTCGCCAGAGGCAATGCCCACACTTCTTGCTTCTGTAGCATTTTCTCCTGCGCCAACAACGTTGATGTTGTTGACAGTAAACATATTAGCTGCATTGGCGCAAAAGCTAAATAATATGCATGAAATAAAGAGGAAGAATTTAGAGGCCATGGGCTGTTCGAGGTCCTAACATTTTAATTGTAATTGACAGGTAAAATGATTATACAAAGCTACATCAATTTATTGGTCGAATCTATAAAAATTTCAAACCTTTTGCTGGAGTATTGTAAGTTGGGAATTTCATATAAGGATGCAGGTGTTGATATTGATGCAGGTAATCAGTTTGTTGAATCGATTAAGCCTCTGGTAAAAGAAACAAAGCGCAGTGGTGTGATGGGTAGTATAGGTGGTTTTGGTGGATTATTTGATCTTGCCGCATGCCACTACACGGATCCAGTGTTGGTGTCTGCAACTGATGGTGTGGGAACTAAGCTGAATTTGGCATTTGATGCTAATATTCATGATACTGTTGGTATTGACTTGGTAGCAATGTGTGTAAATGATCTTGTGGTGCAAGCAGCTGAGCCCTTATTCTTTCTAGATTATATGGCCACGGGTAAATTAGAGCAGCATGTTGCGGTGGATGTTATTAAAGGTATTGCACAAGGGTGTAAAGAGGCTGGTTGTGCTCTTGTTGGCGGTGAGACTGCAGAGATGCCTGGTATGTATCAAGCATCTCATTATGATTTAGCTGGGTTTGCAGTGGGTGTTGCGGAACGAAATGAAATTTTACCAAATACCGATGCACTCAATGACAGTGATGTTGTTTTGGGTATGGCGTCTTCGGGCATTCATTCAAATGGCTTCTCGTTGGTGCGTCATCTTATTGCACAGCATAAAATTTCACTTTCTGATCCTGCGCCGTTTGATACAAGCAAGTCATTAGCAGAGGCATTACTCACGCCTACCAAAATTTATGTCAAATCATGCTTGGGAGTAAAGCATGAAGTTAAAGCGTTTGCACATATTACGGGTGGTGGTTTGACTGAAAATATTCCGCGGATCTTACCGGATCATTTAGCAGTAGAAATAAACACAAAGAGTTGGTCAACCTTGCCAGTGTTTGAATGGTTACAAGACTTAGGAGATATTTCTGAAGAAGAAATGCTCAAAACATTCAATTGTGGTATTGGTATGATTGCTGTGGTGCCTGCTGGCAGAGCTGACTCCATTCAAGCTCAGCTTCATGCTACTGGTCAAACAGTGTGCCGTATTGGAAAAATAATCAAGTCAGAAAATTCGGGAGCTGTGGTGTATGCTTAATATTGGCGTATTAATTTCTGGTTCAGGTAGTAACTTACAGTCGCTGATTGATGCTTGTGCATTAGATGATTTTCCGGTCAATATTAAGGTTGTTATTTGTAATAAGCATGATGCTTATGGGATACAGCGCGCGAAAGATGCAGGCATAGAAACCGTATGTATATCGCATAAAGATTACAGTGATCGTGAAGCGTTTGACCGCCAGATGCACCATGTGCTTGAAGATAGGGAGGTTGAATTTGTTTGCTTGGCAGGTTTTATGAGATTGTTAAGCCCATGGTTTGCGCAACAATGGCACAATAAAATGGTGAATATTCACCCTTCGTTATTACCATCGTTTAAGGGTATTAACGCGCAACAGCAAGCATTAGATTATGGTGTAAAAATTGCCGGATGTACGCTTCATTTTGTGCGCAGTGAAATGGATACGGGGCCTATTATCTTGCAGGCTGCGGTGGAAGTTAAGTCAGACGATACGTTTGAAACCTTGCGTGACCGTATTTTAGAACAAGAGCACCGTATTTATGTGCAAGGACTCAAAATGATAGCCAGTGGTCAGGTAAAGGTTGATGGTGATCAGTTGGTGTATCAGTAATCGATAGATTTTAATTATTGTACCGTGTAGTGTTTTTATCTTAGCGTTTCGCTCTTACACTTTTTTTGTATTATGTTCCGTGTAATCATAATGAGGTTTGAATAACGGTGCGGTGCTGAGCTGTCCTAGTCGCTGACATACTTGCTGTGTAAATTCATTGGTGGATACATAGTTAGTATTATTCATATCCATGGTATAGATTTCTTCTTCAATGGTTTTAAGTAGGGCATGTTGAATGGAATCGGCGTGTTCGTGTAACCCTAAGTAGTAAAGCATCATGCATGTGGCCATAATGGCGCCAGTTGGGTTGGCGGTGTTGGTGTCTTCTAATTCTGGCATAAAAGGGTGATTTGGTTCAAATATGGCATGGTCTTTGCCAATGTAAGTCATGGCTTGCATGTGTGCTGTATTTCTTATTCCAAGCGTGCCAAATGGTGCATTGCTTACAAATGTTTGTGGGCATTGGAGGTAGGTAGCAAGGTCAAGCTCTTTAAACTCTTGTCTTTGGGGAGGTCCCATAGGGCCTTTGAGTAATATTTTATACTCCATAATTTTATCCATGCACGAGCCAGGTACGCCATATCGAAAGCCATGAGAAAAAGCGCGTTGACCAATTTCTATGGTATGTACGTGGACTGGTGCTTTAGAAAAGCGTAGCATATTGAGAGCGCAAAACATCACTTCTTGACCAATGCCATCACCAAAACTAAAGCAGATTGGTTGGTCATTTGTAGAAATATGATTTGTCGTAGCCATAAGTTGAAAAACCAGCTATAAGTCCTATGAGTAATAATAAAGATCTGTATTATGTCAAAGGGGGCACAAATGGTCAAACAAATCGAATCAGAAGGCAATTTGGTTATTTTGCATGGTGATGAAATGGCACAAGTTGCATTTGATGCTATTTTAGAACGTTTTGTTAAAAAACATGTGGATATAACCCTGCATGAGATTGATCTGTCTGCTAAAAATCGCTTACGTACCAATGGGCGTATTGTGTCAGAAGCAGTGGATGTGTTGAATGCTTATGGCGTTGGTCTAAAAAATGCAGGTATCACAGTGAATAAGGCTCAACTGGAGCAATTTGCTAAAGAGATCGAAAAAGAAGATGGTGTAACCATTGATATTAAATCATTAGATAAGTTAGCAACTAAATCTCCAAATGGTACTATTCGTAAAGGTATAAGTGGTAATATTACACGTGAAGATATTCCTTTTACCAATTTGCAGCGTAATTTACCGGACTGGAAGGGGCGTGATATTGAAGTGATGACCATGGATGATGGTGGTCTTAAAGGGAGTTTTAATCGCGAATGTCAGTTTAGTGGTATCTTAAAATTATCCTTTATAGATGATAAAGGGCACCTTGAGGTGCTGCATACTCGTCCCATTAGTAGAGGTGATATCTATCTTATTGCAACCAATAGCAATAAAAAGGTAAAGATATGGGCAGAAGAATTTTTCCAGCGTGCCTTAGATGAGAAACGTGATGCGTATGTTGGTTTAAAAGATACGGTAATGCCCGGATATGATGGCGTGCTGCGCGAAGTAGTGGAGGGAGTGTATAAGGCAAAATTTGAAAAGAAATTTAAGGCTAAGAAACTTAAATATATTTATGGTCTTATTGATGCCCAGGCTGCCATGATGGTGGCATTTCCTCCAGAGCGTGCATTATGGGGAATACCGGATAATACCTCGGGCAGAAAAATGCTTAAACTTGTCAATAGTCTTAAGATGTACGGTATTCCGCAACGCGAACATCAAGTGGCTATATCACGTATGAGTGCCGGTGGTGGCGACCAGTATGGTAGTTTTAATTCACCTGCCAAGACCGATGGAATTATTACCTTAACCATTGGGCAACGTATTTTGCACTCCAGAGAACTTAAAAAAGGTGATCCAATGCTGTTGATGACGAATCATCCAGAGCATATCAGGGATTGGGTGCGTCAGTGTTTTGAAGATGCCGCTAAAAAAGATCAAGAGATTTATTTTGGTTTAAAGCGTGAATATATGTTTTATGATGCGGTGATCAGTGACATCATTAATGAAGTACGTGACGAGTTGGCAGTGGATGGTCAGACTCCCCCACCAGTGATGATGATGACACCATCCAAGCAATTACGCAAAATGATTTGTGATCCACCAAGAAATGCTCGTTATGCAGCACTTAATATGGATGGGGATATTTTTTCTGATATTACAGCGGCGTTAGGCGGTAGTTTGGCTACCGCAAGCTCT
>CALCTU010000161.1 GCA_937907045.1 uncultured Alphaproteobacteria bacterium | reverse complement strand
TATTTATCGTAAATACAATGATGATAGACAAGGATCCATTCAATAAGGTCTTACGGGACCTAAAACAGCAGGGAAGGTACAGAGTGTTTAACGACATAGTTCGTGAACGTGGTGACTTTCCTAAATCTATATGGTACGGACCTTATGCAATAAAAAACATTGTAAATTGGTGCAGTAACGATTACCTCGGTATGGGTCAAAATAAAGTCGTCATCGATGCAATGCATACTGCCCTTGACCAGACAGGAAGTGGTTCAGGCGGTACGCGAAACATTGGCGGTACTTCACACTACCACGTAGCATTAGAGCATGAGCTTGCAAAATTGCATGGTACTTCAAGTGCTTTATTGTTTACAAGTGCGTATGTCGCTAATGAATGGACACTGGTTGCTCTAAGCAAAATCATTCCCAACATTATGTTTTTAAGTGATAACTCGAACCATGCCAGCCTGATAGAAGGTATAAGACATAGTGGTGCTCCTAAGGCAAGGTGGAAGCACAATGACCTGAGCGACTTAGAAGAAAAATTGCAAGATTGCGTAGACCAGAATAAGGTACCTTGTATCGTATTTGAATCCGTGTATAGCATGGATGGTGACGTAAGTCCAATTGAAGGTGTCTGTGAGCTTGCCGAAAGGTATAGGGCCATTACATATCTAGACGAAGTACATGCTGTAGGCTTGTATGGGAAAACTGGTGCCGGTATGCTAGATGAGATCGGTATGAACGGTGGAGTTGATATAGTCAACGGAACTCTCGGCAAAGCGTTTGGGGTACAAGGCGGTTACATAGCTGGTGAAGGGATTGTCATAGACGCAATCAGATCAGTAGCTAGTGGATTTATATTCACTACCAGCATGAGTCCTGTGATTTGTGCTGGTGCCTTAGCCGCAATTAAATATTTAAAAGATCATAATAATTTGCGTATTCAACACCAAGAACGTGCAAGTAAATTAAAAAAAATGTTAACTGATGCTGACATAGAAGTTTTATCATGTGCTAGTACGCATATTGTACCTGTAATGATAAGAGATGCAAAGCGTTGCAAAGATTATAGCGACGAGTTGCTTAATGAATATGGGATTTATATACAGCCCATTAACTACCCTACTGTACCAGAAGGAACAGAAAGGTTACGGATCGCACCTACTCCATTGCATACTGACGCTATGATGAGCGAGTTAGTAGACGCATTGGTTAAGGTTATAAAATGATCGCAGAAAGGAATAATATGAATGTAGTTAAAAAATATCTTTATCAAGG
>CALCTU010000160.1 GCA_937907045.1 uncultured Alphaproteobacteria bacterium | reverse complement strand
TAAGTTATTTAGCAGAAAAATACGATGTAGAAAAAGAGGCGCTTACAGAATCACATGTTATGAGGGATCGTGTTGAAGTAGTCTATGGCAAAACATTAGACGCCGCTACAAAGGAAGGGTTGCTTGTTGCGCACGAGGCTAATACGGCTTATGAATTTATGAAAGACGTTGCAGCATTGTTACCCAAGTCAAGAAATGCTGTTTCTGATGACGATACAGCTCACGCTGCAGCAGCTAATACACAAGCCCAAGCAAGTATACAAAGAACCATTGCGGTGACGAGCGTTCAGCCATTTGTCCGTACATACCAAACAATGATGCAAACCGCGATAGAAGAACAAGGTAAGGCATCAGATTATAAGGTTGTATGTGATGGTGGCAAAGGTATGGCGGCAAAAACTCCCGTAACATTGATGCGCGAAGTGGCCAAAATAATGAATGTACGGTATAAAATAATAGCTCAACGGTTAGGCGTAGAGAGTCCAGTTGACCCAAATTTACTCACAGGCAAGGCGATGAAAGAATTGGAAATGCATGGTGGTGTTGTCAAATTCTAATGGTTGCTAATCAAAGCGCAAAACAGACGCTAGCGTTTGCCTGTACTTGATAATTTGGTACTGAGATCGATCGTATTAAGTAAAATGAACGGCTTTATGGTTGGCGAGAACTTCTAATTGACCTTGTTGAGAAAAGCTTAGGCTAATGCTTGAGTAATTGCGGTTATCATTAAACAAGTCGCGATACTTATGAATGATAGCTTCAGCTTCTATTTGTGATGTTGCATGAGAATATTCTTCATGAAATGGAAGTGATTTTTGCATTTCAACATAATGACTAGTCAGAGCGTTAATGGTTCTTAACTCACGTTCAAGGTTTGGTTCTTCGGATAATGCTTGTTTTAGTTCTTCAGCATAAGGGTAGTCTGCTGGAAGTTGCATGTTTCCGGCATTGTCATATGTTATTTCATCCGGAGCAGATGGGATATTGTATTGGGCAAGTAAATTGCTGAAACGTTCAGAGGCATGTGCTTGCAGAGATTGGATGTTATTTGCCGTAGGTAAAAGAAGAGGGATATCTTGAAGGTTTACTGTACTTTTTTGTGTGTCTGAATAAAAATATTCATCCAAATTAATGTCAGCTTGTCCTTTGGTGGTATTTAAAGATACGGTTTGGTAGGAAGTTTTGGAAGGTTCGGTTTCTTGTGTGTTAAGTAATGTGGTGTGCGTGGTGTGGGACAACAATGGTAAGGATGTTTGTTGCTGTGCTTTGTCAGTTTTTAGTGAAGTATTTTCTGGTATGATGCTTTGTGTGTTGGTTGGGGTAGTATTTGTTTTTCTTAGTGGTTGATGAGTATAATTACTGTAGGTGCTGCTTGATACCTTCATAGCATGTCTCCTATTAACATGTTGCTGGTTTATACCTAGTTCTTTTTCAAAGAAATGGTGTTTTGTCTCCAGTCTACACCACCGCTACTGCACAGTGATACTAATTGCAAACAAAGCAAATTACATGCCAATTTATGTTGTTTTATTCACAAGCAGTATCGTGTTTTTTATGTGATAACTGGGTATAAAATTGTATGATATTGTTGATAATTTGCATTTTTTGAGATGTCTTTCTCCATATGATTCCAATAGTTCTGGTAGGTTTGGGGTCACTAAAAGGGATATAGCAAATATCCTGTTCGTTTTTATAAATAGCGATTTGTGGGATAAATGTTATCCCGGTTCCGGCTTTTACCATTTGCCTGAGTGTCTCCATGCTAGCCGCTTTAACATCTTGTTCTTCACCAAGATGGTGCATGTGGCATATCTCGAGTGCTTGGTCGCGTAAACAATGCCCCTCTTCCAATAATAGCAAAGGGTATTCTTGGAGAGACTTTTGAGAAATTTCAGAGTATTTCGTCAGTTTATGTGTTGCAGGGACTGCTAAGTAAAATTCATCCTCAAATAAGGTTTGACCTACAAGTGATTCTTCATCAATGGGCATAGCAAGGAATGCAGCGTCAATTTCTCCGTTTTTTAATTTTTCAATAAGCGTGGCGGTTTTTTCTTCAACCAGTACAAGCCGCAAACTCGGCATTTCTGTTTTTATTTTTGTCACCAATGAAGGAAAAATGTAAGTAGCAAGTGTAGGAAAGGCTCCAAGGCTGAATTTGCCTGATAAAGGATCATGGCTACTTTGGGCGGTGTCTGATATTTTATCAACTTCTTTTAATATGGTGCGTGCAGAATGTAATATTTGTTGTCCGACTTCAGTTAATATGACGCGCCTATTGGTGCGTTCAAATAATTTTACATCCAATTGCTCTTCAAGCTTTTTAATTTGTCCACTTAAGGTGGGTTGGGTAACACAGCATTTTTCGGCAGCTTTGCCAAAATGTTTGAGTTCTGCAACCATAACAAAATAGCGTAAATCTCTGATGTTCATAATATTTTCTGCCTATTATTAGGTTTTGCCTATGATTCTTATAGAAAATAACAATTTTTAATCGATGGTTTCTATCAATATAGTGTCTTTTAAAGCAAAATCTAACAACAAAAGAAACATGATCACGTTTTTTATTGTGGCCATTAGATGTACTTAAAGGTTGATTGATGTTTAGGTTTTTGCAATTTTATAAGCTAATGTCTTAATTTTAAAAATGAGAGTATTTTCATGAAGAAACGTCATTTATTAATGTCGACTGCAATGGTAGGGTTGGTAGCATTGTCGTTATCTACTAATGCTTTTGCAGCACATCATCGTATGGCCAATAATGGCGAAGCCAAAACAAATCAGTTTTGGTGGCCCGAACAGTTAAATCTTAATCCCTTGCGTGACCATGATAAGCTTTCAAATCCATATGGTCCACAGTTTGATTATGCACAAGAATTTAAAAAACTAGACTTAGCGGCGCTAAAGCAAGATATTGACAAGGTGCTTACAAATTCACAAGATTGGTGGCCGGCAGATTATGGTAATTATGGGCCATTTTTTATACGAATGGCATGGCATAGTGCCGGCACATACCGTACGCATGATGGTCGAGGTGGTGCAGATGGAGGTCAGCAACGGTTTGATCCGTTAAATAGCTGGCCAGATAACGGTAATCTAGATAAAGCGCGTCGGTTACTTTGGCCGGTAAAACAAAAATATGGCAGAAGTATATCTTGGGCTGATTTAATGATATTAGCAGGTAATGTTGCCCTAGAAAATATGGGGTTTGAAACCTATGGATTTGCTGGTGGACGTGCCGATGACTGGGAGCCAGATGTGGTGTATTGGGGGCCAGAGGTAGAAATGCTTGCTAGTGATCGTAGAGAAAAAGATGGTAAGCTTCAAAAACCTCTTGCTGCCGTTCACATGGGCTTAATTTATGTGAATCCAGAAGGGCCAGGTGGCAAACCAGATCCTGCAGCCTCAGCCAAGCATATTCGTGAGTCATTTGGGCGTATGGCAATGAATGACGAAGAAACCGTGGCACTAGTTGCTGGTGGTCATACCTTTGGTAAAATGCATGGTGCCCATAAACCATCTAATTGTGTTGGTAAAGAGCCAGGTGCTGCAAGCATAGAAGAGCAAGGATTTGGTTGGAAAAATAAATGTGGTAAGGGCCATTCTGAAGATACCGTCACAAGTGGTTTAGAAGGTGCATGGACTGCAGCTCCCACTCAATGGACAACAATGTATTTAGAAAATTTATTGAATAATGAATGGAAACAAACTCGTAGTCCAGGTGGTGCTATTCAGTGGATTCCAAAAGATACATCCTTACATGAGACTGTACCAGATGCTCATATAGAAGGTAAGTTTCATGCTCCGGTTATGACTACTGCAGACTTGGCATTAAAATATGATCCGCAATATAAAGAAATTGCAGAGCGTTTTTTAGCCAATCCTGATGCATATCAAAAAGCATTTGCAAAAGCTTGGTTTAAATTGACTCACCGTGATATGGGGCCTCGTTTTAACTATTTAGGTTCTGAAGTTCCTGCGCAAGAATTAGTATGGCAAGATCCTATTCCTAGCGTTGATTACGGCCTGATAGATTCAGGTGATATTGCGGACTTAAAGAAACAAATATTAAAGTCTGGTTTAACCGTGCCTGAGCTTGTGAAGGCGGCGTGGGCTTCTGCAGCAACGTACCGTAAAAGTGATATGCGTGGCGGAACCAATGGTGGTCGTATTCGTTTGGAGCCGCAGAAAGATTGGGAAGTAAATGATCCTAAGGAACTTGCGAACGTGATTGAAAAACTTGAGGTGATCCAAAAGAATTTTAATGATTCGTTATTTGGTAATACGAAGGTTTCAATTGCAGATTTAGTTGTTTTAGGTGGTGCAGCTGCCATTGAAAAAGCTGCTAAAGACGCTGGCTATAGTGTTACGGTTCCGTTTGTGCCAGGAAGGGCTGATGCTAGCCAAGCACAAACTGATATTGAGTCATTCGAGGCTTTGCGTCCAACGGCAGATGGTTTCCGTAATTATTACACTAAAGAGAGCTTCCGATCTCCTGCTGAAATGTTGGTGGATAAATCGGACTTGCTTGGTCTTACTGTTCCAGAAATGACGGTATTAGTGGGTGGTATGCGTGCTTTGGATGCCAATGCAAATGGCGCGAAGTATGGTGTATTTACAACTAAACCTGGTGTGTTAACGAACGATTTCTTTGTAAACTTGCTTGATATGTCAACCAAATGGAAGAAGTCGTCTCAAGACGGTATTTATGAAGGTTATGACCGCAAGTCAGGTGAGTTAAAATGGAAGGCAACTCCGGTTGATCTTGTTTTTGGATCCAATTCTGAATTACGTGCTGTTGCAGAAGTTTATGCTTCAAACGACGGTAAAGAGGAGTTTGTAAACGACTTTGTTCAAGCTTGGTCTAAAGTAATGAATTACGGTCTTTCAAAGTAGTAAGGTAAGTATTCTTCATATACAGGGTGCTGTGACAACTCATACGTTGTTGCAGTGCCCCACTTTTTACGAAGACCCTAATATTTTGAAAAATGGCGGAGAGGGTGGGATTCAGCTGCGCTTTGCTTGCTGGCCTCTCGGGCTGTTGCCCTCGT
>CALCTU010000159.1 GCA_937907045.1 uncultured Alphaproteobacteria bacterium | reverse complement strand
TGGGTTCCTAAAGTTGGTTATCCCAAAAGAGAACGGTGGCTTTGGGTTCTCTTTAGCAGAGTACGCTACAATTGGTGCTGAAATTGGTAAATATTGTGGGGCTACTGCATTAACATTTAATATGCACACATCGTCAATGTTGTGGTCTCGTTTTATGTATGAAATGCCAAACCTAACTGTTCAACAAAAAAAAGAATTCAAAAAAATGCGTGAAAAACAGTTTAAAAACGTAGTTGAGCAGAACGCATTATATTCACAACCAATATCAGAAGGCGGAAATAATTGGACCTCTGATCCAATAAAAACAAATTGTGTTAAGGTTGATGGAGGTTGGGTCATTAATGGATTTAAAAAATTCGCGTCTTTAGCAGGACATTGTGATTATTACTCAATAGTTTGTACAGAACATTTTCCAAATAAAGCTCCAAGTCATGAAGATACAATGGATTTTGCGGTTCATAAAGATTCTCCCGGCCTTAGTGTGGTTGGTGAATGGGATCCAATGGGGATGAGGGGCACATCGTCAATGGATTTGTTAATGAAAGATGTATTTGTTTCAGAAAAAGATCTTATGATGCCACCTGGTGTGTTTTCTAAGACCTTACCTCATTGGCCCGCAATGATGGCGACACTTACGCCATCATATATGGGTCAAGCTCAAGGAATTTATGATTATACGGTTAAGTACCTTAAAGGTGAATTAGAAGGTTTACCTCCAATTGATAGAAGAGTTTACCCGACAAAACGGGCAAGTGTTGGAAAAATGTATCAACAGCTTACGTCTATGCGGGTTCAGTGGTTTTCTGCAATGATGGAAGCACAAGGTTTTCCTAATAAACATCAAGTCATGCGCTTGTATTGTGCACATATTGCGGTGATGGATGGAGTACAAGAATTAGCCGCATTGGCAATTAGGACATGTGGTGGGCAATCTATGTTAAAATCGTTACCCTTGGAGCGTATGTATCGCGATAGTAGATGTGGAGCATTAATGTTGCCTTACACGTCGGAGATAATGGAGGACTATTTATCTGTTATGTCATTATATGAAAATGAAGAAATAGATCACATGCCATCAGATACTGTATCAGCTAGAACTTCGATGTGGCGACCAGATACGGCGCCAATAAGTAGTTGAGTAGTAATGTATAAAAAAGTTAATTGCAGGAAAATCTTTAATGTAGATGCGGATAGCATTTGGTTGCGATTAAAGAATTTCTCAAATGATTGGCACCCTGCGGTGAAGAATATGATCTTTGAGAAGGGGTCTAACGGCTCTTTGATAAGGCGCTTTAATACGCATAACGACTTAAATATCTATCGTGAGCAGTTAACTTATGTGAGCAACTCCGATCATGAATTGCGATATAAAATGTTGGAAGGAATAGAGGGAGTGGAAGTTTATGAGGCCTCTATTTCAGTTAAAGCCTCGGGAAAAAGATCAATCGTAAATTGGAAGGCTCATATTGAAGGGGACGTACAAAGATTAAATGATGTATGTGAAGGCACGAAACAAATTTTCAAACAAGGTTTGAAATCATTATTGGAAGTTGAGCCAGAATTAGAAAGTACAGCTTCACCAAAAACTGAGTCAGCCAAAATTCAAAAAAAAATAATCCTAAGTAAGCCTAAAATTGGTATAAGCGTTTCTCCATCCGGTGTTTCTCAGTCTGAGGTTATTTGTATATTTCTGCATGGGATAGGAGGGAATCGATGTAACTGGGATTCTCAACTTAAGGCTCTAGGGGTTATTGTGCCTTGTGTTTCCATTGATTTAAGGGGGTATGGAGACAGCCA
>CALCTU010000158.1 GCA_937907045.1 uncultured Alphaproteobacteria bacterium | reverse complement strand
TTATTAAAGACGAAGTGATGGGGCCTGTGGGGCATCCGCAATACGCTGAATATATCAATGATATTAATGGTTCAGGGGTTCATTTGTTAAGTCTTATTAATGATATATTGGATTACTCGAAAGCTGAAGCGCGGAAGCTTGAAATTGATAAAGTGGATATGGAGTTAACAAAGATCGCACATAGTTGTATGCGACTTGTTGAGCCACGTGCTAATGATGGTCAAGTAAAGTTAGTAGAACAAATGCCAGACCATCCAGTGATGATGCAAGCCGATCCCAAGCGTATGAAACAGATTATTCTGAATGTACTGTCGAATGCGGTTAAGTTTACTCCAGAAAATGGCGAAGTAAGACTATCGGTAAAGGAAGATTTAATGAATCATACTGTTGAGCTCTCGGTTACAGATACTGGTATTGGAATAGCGCAAAATGATATTGCCAAGGCAATGGCACCATTTGGTCAAATTGATAATTCTTTAAGCCGACGCTACGAAGGAACAGGTTTAGGGTTGCCACTTACTAAAAAGCTTACAGATATTATGGGTGGTGAGTTTATTCTTAAGAGTGAGGTAGGGATTGGTACTACCATTACACTCATTTTTCCTGTCGAACACAAAGATCACTAACGGTTTACAAAAGCCAATTTAAGGGCGCTTTTCCTATAATTACTTGTGCATGATACAGTAATTGAGTATAAAGACGTTTTATTTGGGCATATAACCTTATACGCATGTAGCATCGATATTTTCAACACGTTGCGATTATTTACCTGTCATGACTATTAAAAAACCCCTCACCATACATCATATACGTTCACGTAAATCAAGTGATAAGCCACTTGTATGTCTTACAGCTTATACTGCTCCAATGGCAAAAATTCTGGATAAGCATTGTGATATGTTGTTGGTTGGTGATTCATTGGGGATGGTAATATATGGAATGGAGTCTACGTTAAACGTGACAGTTGACATGATGATTGCGCACGGTAAAGCGGTAAGCTCCAGTGTTAGTGGTGCATGCGTGATTGTTGATATGCCATTTGGAAGTTACCAGGCCAGCCCCCAACAGGCTTTTACCACTGCGGCGCAAATATTGGCACAAACCGGTTGTCAGGCAATAAAGATTGAAGGCGGGCAAGAAATGGCATCAACTGTTGAGTTCTTGACTCAAAGAGGTATTCCGGTGGTAGGGCATATCGGACTAAAACCTCAAAGTGTACGTGTCCATGGCGGTTATGGCCCACGTGGTAAGGCTGCAGATGAAAGTAAGGCTATTATGGCAGATGCATTAGCAATACAAAATGCAGGTGCTTTTGCATTGGTGATTGAAAGTGTGCCAGAATCATTGGCGCATGACATTACCCAACAACTGACGATTCCTACCATTGGTATTGGTGCGTCCAATAAATGTGATGGACAAATTTTGGTGACAGAAGATATGTTAGGGTTGTTTGATGAATTTAAGCCCAAATTTGTAAAGCGTTATGCACAATTAGCACAGATCATTGACGATGCTGTTGCTGATTACGCCAATGAGGTAACCCAACGTACATTCCCTGAGGCAGAGCATATGATCAAAGATAAACAGGAGAAACGCGCATGAAAGTTGCAGTAATACTTGCTGGGTGTGGTTATTTAGATGGTGCAGAAATTAGAGAATCAGTACTAGCTTTGTTAGAGCTTGATAAGGCAGGAGCAAGTGTACAGTGTTTTGCTCCTGATATTAATCAGTATCATGTTATCAATCATTTAATAGGGCAAGAACAAGAAGGGCAAGTTCGAAACGTACTTCAAGAGTCGGCGCGCATTGCCAGAGGTGAAGTAGAAGATTTGGTCAATCTCAACGAAAAAGAATTTGATGCATTGGTGATCCCCGGTGGCTTTGGGGTGGCTAAGAATCTTTCAGATTTAGCATTTAAAGGTCCAGATGCGCAAGTGCTCCCAGAATTTAAAGCAGTATTAGATGCATTTATTCAGGCAAAAAAGCCGATTGGAGCAATCTGTATTTCGCCTGCAGTGCTCGTAGCTGCATTAAAAGACAATCTACACCCCACGGTTACCATTGGTGATGATGAAGATGGTCTTATACCTGCGCTAGGTGCTACGCACACGGTTTGTAAGACCTCAGACATTGTGATTGATGATGTGCATAATATTATTACGTGCAGTGCTTATATGCGAGAAGATGCGCTAAAAGACATAGCTCAAGGCATTGAAAAGCTGGTTCATCAGGTGATAATTAGATGCAATTAACCTCTTTCTAATATCAAGTTACCTTGATTTGCGACCAAAATTGCGGTATTGTTACCTTGATTTACGACCAAAGAAGGTAATGGTATGCTACGTATCAATAGATAGCCGTCTTTTGTTATGGAAAGAAGATGAGTATAGAAAATATTATTCAACGGATTAACTGGGACGATCCGACACTAACAAAAGTAGAATTGATTTATACACCGCTAACGTCAGAGAATATTCTGGCACTAGCAGAAGCTCTTAGTACAAATATTGTTGTACAGGAAGTAAATCTAAGTGGTAAAAGCATTGGCAATGATGGTGCACGAGCTTTTGCTCGAGCACTGAAGGTTCATCCTACCATTAAAAAACTAAATCTTGATTATAATGACATTGATGATGACGGTGCCATCGCCTTGGCAGCTATGCTTGAAACGAATACTGTTCTTGAACAGGTGTATCTTTCAGGAAGTGATGTAGAAAGCATTAAAGGCGCAGGTGCAACAGCTCTGGCAGAAGCGCTGAAAGTAAATAATACTGTTAAAACACTATGCCTTGAAGATAATGAAATTGGCGATGACGGTGTAGAAGCTCTTGCAGGCGCACTGCTTAAGCTCAATACCACTCTTGAAGAAATAAATCTTGCAAATAATCAGGTTGGTGTCCGCGGTGCGCAAGCTATAGCAAGCGCGCTTAAAGTTCATCCTACGCTTTGTGCTTTAAATCTTTCAAACTATTGTGGTTACAGTATTGGTGATGAAGGTGCGATTGCCCTAGCAGAAGCGCTTAGCATTAACCCTAAGCTTCGTACGCTAAATATTAGTGATAATGACATTGGCGATGACGGTGCAAAGGCCTTAGCAGATGTTGTGCGTACCAATGCAGCCCTTCAAGAGCTGAATCTTTGTACAAATTGCATTGGTGATGAAGGTGCCGCTGCACTTGCAACAGTGCTTGAGTATAATGATACCATGCGTATGCTAAATCTTGGTGAAAACGTTATTTGCGCGCAGGGTGCGTCTGACCTTGCAAAGATGCTTGAAACGAACACTACTCTTGAACAGATATATCTCTCAGGAAGTGATGAGCGCAGCATTGGCGATGAAGGTGCAATTGCTTTAGCAGGAGGATTGAGAGTCCATCCTTCTCTTCATACATTAGATATCGCAAACAATAAAATTAGTGCCACAGGTGCGAAAATATTGGCAGAAGCGCTTAGCGTTAACCCTAAGCTTGGCACGCTAAATATTCGTGATAATAACATTGGCGATGCAGGTGCGGCTGCTTTAGCAGGTATGCTTGCAAATAATGCCACGATTGTTCAATTAGACCTTCATGCAAATAAGATTGGTAATGACGGTGCAATTGCTATTGCATGTGCGCTGGGTACTAATACTTGTCTTCGAACTCTTAACCTGTCTTGGAATGAAATTGGTAATCCAGGTGCAGCTGCTTTAGCAGGTGTGCCTGCAAGTAATGCTACCATTGAGGCAATAGACCTGAAATCGAACCTTGTTAGGAAGCAAGGTGTTGAAAGGTTGGAAGGTGCAAATGAGCCTAGGAGAAAAGTTTTTACAGTTGATGGCACAAGAGTTCTACATAGTTTACCAGGAGAAGAGGATGAAATACCTCAGCCACCTCCTGCATTAAGAGGAGTGACCGCTGCTGCGGCCTCTGCAGCTGCTGCCTTTAACCCTGGCGGTGCAACACCTCAATTTTCTTGGTTCTAATCCTATACTTAATGAACATTTGCTTGCAAATGAAGTGCGTCAGCCAATTGACCAAGGCGTTTATCGACTTTCTCTCCCATGAGGTTGGTAAGTGTCTTGTCGCAAGAAAGTGTGAGGCGCGAAGAAGTGACCGATAATTGACATGCGGGTAAAATATGTGGAAAACTAGCACTAAGGCTCCTGCCAAGTCGTATTGCTAGGCCCAGCGTACGTGCTTTATCCCGAATGGCTTTACTGAGTAAGAATAATGTGGGTTCATCTAGAAGTGATTCATCAGCATTGGGTTTATAACGGCAATATAATATATGTGCAATGAATGCACGCTCTTGATGGCTAATGCCCAGTAATGAGGAGTCCATGATGCGTTGGAACGAAATTTGTGGCCGATATTCAGTGTGTTCAAAACATGCAATATCTGACAAAATACAGGCTGCCATAATCAGCCTATCGTTATTCAAGCGTAGCCTGTCAATAATAGGTCGAATCCACGCAAAAAGCTCTTGGCCATATGTGTATCCGTTAGGTAAATTACGAGCCATATCAATACTGCCAGCAATTAATGGGTCTTTACTCCGCTCTTTATCTTTGAGAATAGAAAACATGAGCCCTTCTCGAACGCCACTTGTAGAAAACACAATGTTTTTAGGTTGGCCACGATCGATCATTTCCATGCCAATAATAGAAGCAAAGGGCAAGAATTTAGCACGTTTCTTGGATACATCAGGTACATCTTCTAATGATCCGGATGACATGCTCGCAACTAACTGTAATGTAGTATAAAATTCTTGGGCATCAACGGAATAATTATGGATAACTTTTAATGGGTAATGTCTTCGTGACATATGTATTTTTGCTAGACTTCTAAATGCTCCACCAACACAGTAAATAGAAGCTTTTTTAGCAAATGCTGGTAGGTCAAAATGATTTAAAGAATTGGTGACCAGTTTTTGGAACGTGGATTGTTTGCGTTTGTCTCCTGCAAGGCGTAAGGGGCCAATGGGTAAAGAAGTGCCCTGGCCACTAGCAAGCATGCCTTGGTTAACTCCAATAAGTTCCAAGCTTCCACCACCAAGGTCGGCGATGACGCCATTGGCGTTTATAATGGAACTACAAATACCAAGTCCTGCATAATGCGCCTCAACTTCACCGGATAAAACCTCTACTTTTTGTCCGTAACGCTCTTGGACCTGATTGACAAATTCAGCACCATCTGCGGCATCACGTACAGCTGAAGTAGCAAATAATGTTAAGGAGCGCACACCTATAAGTTCGGCTAGAGAAATAAAACGTCCAAGACATTTAAGGGCGCGTTGTGCCCCTTGAGGGTCCAATGTGCCTGTAACTTCCATATTACGGGCAAGGCCACAAAGAAGTTTTTCGTTAAAAATGGGTGAGGGTGCTCGTTTAACACCGTCATAAATCACTAGCCTAATTGAGTTTGACCCAATATCAACAACACCCACAGGGGCGGAAAGTTTAGAAATACTAGACACGATGACGTTTATTGCTCCTTTTGAGTATCAATCAGTTTAAACATTGTTTCGCGTTGTCGTTTTAATTCCAATTTTGATAATGCCTTGCCTCTACCAGATAGACTGGGATTGTCAATAAAATATCGGTGTGTATTGAATTTTGTATTGGCGTTGTTACGTAAATATATACATTCTTGGTTCAAAATCCAACTTTGTTCGCTATCTGCTAAATTGGCTACCAAAATCTGTCCCATAATTTGTTCATGAACTGTGGCATTTGTAATAGGAACCATCACTTCTACCCTGCTATCAAAATTACGTGGCATCCAGTCGGCGGAGGAAATATAAAGCTTAGCACGGTTTGAGGGTAATCGGTGGCCATTACCAAAACAGAATATCCGAGCATGCTCTAAAAATCGTCCAATAATGCTGCGTACCCTGATATTTTCAGACAAACCAATGATACCTGGTTTTAAAGAGCATACACCTCTTACAATGAGGTCTATTTGTACTCCTGCTTGCGAAGCGCGGTAAAGAGCATCAATAATAGTGGGATCAACTAAGGCATTCATTTTAGCCCATAAATTGGCTGGCTTTCCTTTTTTGGCAAAATTTATTTCTTGATCAATGTGTGTTAGTAAGCGTTCTTTTAGGTCATTAGGAGAAGTAATGAGCGCGCTGTAGGATTTTTTCTTTCCTACGCCAGTGAGGTAATTAAATAACAATGCTGCGTCTGAGCACAATGTTGGATCGCACGTAAAAAACGACAGATCAACATAGGTGCGTGCGGTAATTGGGTGGTAGTTTCCGGTACCAAAGTGAGCATATGATACTAAGTTGTTTCCTTCTTTGCGAATCACTAAAGACGCTTTGGCATGGGTTTTAAGGTCTACAAACCCAAATACTACCTGCGCCCCTGCTGCTTCTAGGTCGCGTGCCCAGCGTATATTGGATTCTTCATCAAACCTAGCCTTTAATTCTACGACAACGGTAACTGATTTTCCATGTTGCGCTGCTTCGATAAGTGCTTTAACGATAGGGGAGTCATTGCTAGTTCTGTATAAAGTTTGTTTAATGGATACTACATGTTCATCACGTGCGGCTGTTTGCAGAAAATTAACAACAACATCAAATGTCTCATAAGGGTGATGAATGACAATATCTTTGGCGGCAATGGCAGCAAAATAATCCCCTTCATAGTCGTTAATGCGCTCAGGAAAACGTTCATGATAAGGTGTAAATAATAACTCTGGTTTGTGAAGTTTGCATAATTGATTGATAGATGCTAGCCCCACCATGTAAGGAACATGCTGACATTTGTTAATATCAGTACTGAGTTTGGTAATAATATCATGCACAATGGCACTGTCTTCGGGAAAGGTTGATTCAATAAAAATAACTTTGCCGCGTCTGCGTTTGCGGACTGCAGCTTCAAAATGCCGTATTAGGTCAGATGCGTCATCTTCTATGGCAAGTTCACTGTCACGGATAATACGGATAATACCCATTGTATCGATGGATGAACTATCAAATAATTGCTCCTTAAAATAATCAAGCACGTCATCAAGTAGTACTAGTGTATTTTCTTCCTCCAGGAGAATAAGTCGCTCAAGGTTTTGTGGTAAGAGCACCACTCCATACTGCGAATGATGTTTCATGGAGGCTATGGCTGCAATGCCCAAGTTTGGAATAAAAGGAAAATGGTGATCAGCCTGGATAGTAATGGGCGACAGTGCTGGGAAAATATTGGTCGTAAAATAGTTTTTCAAAAACCGAATCTGCGATTTTGTCCAGCTTTTAGGTTCTGCAATCGTAATGTTTTCGTGTGCTAATTGGGTTTGTAACCTGGTCCAGTATTGTTGCTGAAGATGAATGAGTTCGCTGATGGCGGGTTCTAAGACTTCAAGTTGCTGGCTTGCGGTAAGTCCATCATCACTGGTTTTTGACAGCTGGTTATGAACTTGTGCTTTCAGTCCGGCATACCGTACCATTAAAAATTCATCTAAGTTTGATGCACTGATCGATAAAAAACGTACTCTTTCAAGCAGAGGGTAATCGCTGCGTGTGCTTTCTTCGAGCACGCGTTGATTAAACGCTAACCACGAAAGCTCACGATTAATAAAACGTTGCTCGGGACGGTCAAATAATTGGTCTAGGTTATTAAGTGTTTGTTTCTGTGACATGATGCTCTTATGGTAGCAAAAGATTGACGCTTGATCAATGGTAGCTTATATAAAAGCTATGAGCAAAACCCTATACTTACTACGTCATGCAAAAGCCGATAATAAGGTCGATTATCATGATGACCATGAAAAGCCCCTTGCCAAACGTGGGGTAAAGGATTGTGTTGGTATTGCACAGCATTTAGAACAAAGTGCTTGTGGCTTGCCACAATTGATGTTGGTGTCAGATGCTTTGCGTACCATGCAAACAGCACAGCACGTGCTAGAGGTGTTACCAAAAGAGCAGAACATTCAATTGGAGCAAAGGCCAGACTTATACCTTTCTACGCCGGGTGAAATGCTAAAAGCCTTGGCAACAGTGCCAGCAGATGTTGATAGCGTAATGTTGGTGGCACATAATCCTGGAACACACCAACTAGCAGTATTTTTAGCAGGGCAGCCAACGCCAGTTAGCCAAGAGCTCTTCATGCGCTTTCCTACGGGTTCACTTATTACCTTTACAGTTGATGCAGATAACTGGAAAACGCTTGATTCTAGTGTATGTACTTGTAAAGCAGTATATTTTCCTTAAAAGATTTACTTGTTGTTTGTGCAAATTTTTCTTATACATGTGCATTGGTGTGATACGAAGAATTTTAAGAGAGAAGACTTATGGCAAATCATCGTAAAGGAGGATTGAGGCGTTCGCAAAATCCAGGAAAAATACTTAATGATTATCAACAACGTAATCAAACAATAACACAGAACCAAGGAAATCCTAATCAACAAGCTCAAGAGGATGGAGAGTGGGAAGACATAGATGGGGCTTTACAACCAGAGCCTGCGGAACGTCGTGTAGTACGGCCAAGCTTTAAGCCTAAGCACCCCACAAGTGTGTCATTAAAAAAGGAAGTTATAGGGTATCATTTTTCAGTAAAAGGCAAAGATGGTGACGGTAATGTAATTTCTTTTGGTGTAGGGAAGGTTGCAAGAGGAGTTACTGACAAACGTCAGATATTAGAGGCTGTTACGCCATTATTAAGAGCCCGTTTTAACAAAGAAGGACTAAGTCCTGCGGAAATAACATATAAGCTTAGCATGATGAATGTTGAGTTGGGTCAAAAAATTTACGCGACAAAACCAAGTAAGCCTCTGCACGCCTATGCAAGAAGGGCTACTCCTTTAAGTTATGTTGTATCGCATCATGCGTTAGACAGTGAGTTAAAACCCACAGAGCTTACCCAAGGGGTAGTGGGTATTCTTGCTCATGACCCTGCATTCACATTGGGCCATGCCATAGCGATTGCTCAGCAAGATAATAATGTGAACTTTCAAAGCTCATTTTCAGGTCTAATACATAACACAATGGGGCAAATTCCGGTTGGTAATACAAGCTCTACCGCAGGACATACTGCTTATGCGCAATTTGCACTCTCAAGAGGAAATGGAGATCCTGCATTTGACCTTACGTGCCAACAAAGAAGCACAGCGTTACCCGAATCAAATTTTAATCAGCTAGTTACTGTATGCGCACAAACAGGTGCGGCGTTATTGTCGCATTTAAGAGGTACGTATATTACCGAAACGCCATCGGTATCATTAACCAGCCACAATGCTGCTCTATGCCCAGGTTCAGCTGTGTTGGTAACATATCATGGTGCTTCAGAAACCGATTATAATTTTGGGATTGTCTATTCTGAATGCCCGTCAGATATATCTTCAGCGATGGATATGTTTGCAAGCACGGGTGCTGACTTTGCTGGTTCAAGTTCTGAGGTACTTAGTTCTCCACCGGTAGGTTCAACAGGAAAGCAAATGCTTTTGTTGCCAATGAATGGTTTTCCACCGGTCATTTTTTCTACACCCGCGCCGGTTGCAACACCCACGCAGGCACCTACCAACGCTACTGCCAATGCTACAACAACGGCGGCTCCCACTAGGTCTCCAACTGCTTTTCCTACGGGCATACCAACCAAAGCTCCGACACGTTTCCCAACACGTTTTCCTACGGCAAAACCTTCTGCACAACCAACAGCCATACCCACTACCGGTCCTACTTTTTCACCTACAAACTCACCTTCTGGTGCTCCAACGTCTAAACCCACCAATGCACCCACTGGTACACCGTCAACACCTCCTACAGCTAATCCTACGCAAACACCAACAATGACGCCTACAGGGGTGCCAACAAATGCGCCAACATTGTCTCCCTCTAACGTTCCTACCCCACTACCCACACAAGATCCCACAGCTAATCCTACCAATGCTCCAAGCAATGCTCCAACTCAAGTGCCTACTCCAGCTAAGCTAAAGCCTATATTAAGGAATGATCACCTTGCTGGAGTACAAGATAAACCCAGCATATTTGATGTGGCGGATGATTTATTGGTGAATGACGATGATCCTGATAAAGTAATTGGTGCAGCAAATAATGGGCTTATTGCATCCAGTTTTGAAGTGGTAGATGAGGTTGATACTAGTTTGGGTGTAGTGACAGTTGATTCAACAAAAGAACACATTACTTTTACCCCCAAGCTTGGAGTGACCGGTAATGTTACCTTTACTTACCGTGTACAAGATGCAGATGGTCTTTTTGGTGATCCAGCCAAGGTGACAATTAATGTAGCGGCTGCAAGCGGTAAAAATGATGATAGTGGCGGTGGTATTCCCATTATCCCAATTGTTGCAGGTGGAGGAGCTGTAATTGTGATTGTGGGTATTCTTGCTGCTGCATGTATTGCCAGAAAGCATGAAGAGCCGATTGCGCATGTGATTCCTGCACAAAAATTAATGGAAGAAGGGTGTGACCCTACAAATTTTGCTTTAACGACTCAATCTAAAGATATTAAGAGATTTGGTAGCATAACCTATGATACAGCTAACAAGGTGGTGATATTCACACCAAATAGGCCTAAAAGAGGAGAGCGAAATGCTGTAGGTGTCGAACAAAGTGAGCAAGTAGAGTTTTCATACCGATACAAGAATAAAAAAGGCGACGAAGTTACTAAAGACTTTACGTTTATTAGCCCAAGAGACTATTCATTTGTTAAAAATCCGTCGCGGGCGTTTGCGGTTGATGAGGCACAGGCGGAAGAGCAGAGTGTTAATCTTCCGCAAGGAAAGATAGGTGAAACAGTTTATAATTCTGTATATGTTGAAAAATATGGCGAAGATAGGGCCGACAAAAGACCCATGCGAGCGTTTGTGTATGATGGTCTTTTGCAAGAAAAACAACAACACGCATGGCAAGAATCAGAAGTAGATCCAGTAGTAGATAAAGCCGCTGCTGCGAGAAAAGCGCTGGTAGCTGGCGGGTCTCATAACGACTCTGGCACGTCAACGATGCGACCTGACTCTGTGCCAAGCTCTAGAAGAAGTTCTGTAAGTTCAGAACAAGGTACTGAGTTTTCAGAGCCAGCAGCGTCGCTGGCATTAGAGCCACTTCCTCCTTCAGCGCACATTGTTGCGTCAAGAGAGGCTGTTGTAGAAGTGCCAGTGCCAGCTACAGAAGAACCAGAGCTTGAAAGTGGCTCTGAAGCGCTTTCTCTTCCAGGTACGCCAGATATTTCACCAGCATCAAGTCCAGTATCTTCTAAAACGTCAACCCCAAGAAGTAGTATTGGTAGTAATGCGGAACCAAAACCAGTTACTATTACTCCACCAGTATTACCAAGCCCCTCTAATGCTGCAGCCATGTCGGCAGCTATGGCTTATTTACCTGGAATTCCATTGGCAGTTCACAGGAATGAGACTCCATCACCTCCTCTGGAAATGTTTGATGGAGGGTCTGCTTCTTCCTTTGGAGGGGAGCATGATAATGAAGCAAGCCAAGCTTCTGACGAAGAATTGGAAACATCTGACGTGAAAGAAGAGCCACCTGCGCCACCAACTGCAGCAGCAATTGTGCCAACAATGTCGCACGAAGAACGTGTTAGGGCGTTAAAGCAAAGCATGTTAGACAATGCTCACGAATTAACCGGTGAGGTTACAACATTTAATATATACGAAAATACGGGGCTAGATAAAGGCCGTAAGGCAACGGCTGATACAAAGGGTAATTTGAAGCAGCCATATGAATATAAGGTGAGGATTGTTGATTCAGTAGATGCGGTGGATCCTCACGAGGGCGAGGTGATTTATTACCTCAAGGACTCTCACCAGTTGCTTATGGTTCCGTTTAACCCCTATGCCAGAAGAGTTGGTGCGGGTAAGGCTGCAACAGATTATATGTTCGGTTATCGAAAAGATATTATTCTTTCAACATTGTCTAAGTGTGATAAATTAGGCCAACTCAATCTGAATCACTTTTTAGGGGAAGGGGTTGTTGGTAATCATCAAACGCAATATTTGGTTAAAGATACTAAAGATGAGCATTTGCACGAGGTAACGTTTGATCCTAATTTCTTAAAAATACTGTATGAAACGCTTGGAGTTGAGGATCGTTTTGAAGAAAAACCAAAGGAAAAACCACAACAAAAAGCAGTTAGTGGTATTATGGCAAAGTTACAAAGTGCAGGAATAGAAGATCATATGCGCGCCGCCACAGCTGCTAGCTTAAGGCAGCCAAAGGCAAGCGAAATACAAGATTATCTTGAAAGATTTACAGGCCAACAGCAAAGAGAAGCATTGTATAAATCTGCTAATGGCGAGGGTGCGGCAATACGCTGCAAAAGAACTATTACTCCTGAGTTACTGCAAGACTTTGAACTGGGGGAAGTGCGAGCACAGGATTCTGATAATTTAAAGATAGTTTATACAGCCCTTTATGGTACTGATCAGTATGAGCTAAAAACAAGAACAAAGTTTGCAAGAGGAGGTACAGAAAGTAGCAAGCTACATGGCTCTACAACCCTTGTATCTCCGCGAACTGGTGAACCAATATCTCCTCCAAAATCAATGCCACCATTATCTTAAGGAGCATCATCATTATTATGACAATAAAACATGTAACGGTTTTAGGTTTAGGCAAGGTAGGCAGTTTGGTAGCCGGTTTATGCCAATTATCAGGATTTGACGTAGTGGGGCTCGACAGTGCACCAGACGCTCAAGCATCTTTTGCAACCAAGCAAGTTAATGTTTCAGATGCAGCCCAATTGAAGGAGCATTTATCACATACCGATGCGGTTATTTCGTGTTTGCCATACCATTTAAATATTGGCGTGGCAGATATAGCCCATGCGTTGGGAGTCCACTATTTTGACCTAACCGAAGATGTACCCACCACCCAGCATATTTTGGATTTAAGTAAAACTAGTCGTGCGGTGATGGCGCCACAATGTGGTCTTGCACCTGGTTTTATTGGGATAGTAGGAGCGCATTTAACCAAGCAGTTTGATGATTTGCGTTCCATTGAACTTCGGGTGGGGGCGTTACCACAACATCCAAGTGGTGATTTGGGCTATGCATTTAATTGGTCGCCCGAAGGGGTGGTTAACGAATATCTCAATGACTGTGAAGTAATTCGTAATGGCAAACGCACCATGGTGCCAGCCATGCAAGACCTAGAAACAATTGTGATTAAGGGCATGACCTTAGAGGCGTTTACCACCTCCGGTGGATTGGGGACTATGTGTGAGACCTATGACGGCAAAGTTGACCAGCTAAACTATAAAACCATGCGATATCCTGGGCATATGCGCCTGATGCGATTTTTCTTTCATGAACTACTAATGAAAAATAGGCGCCAAGATGCAGGCGAGATTTTGGTGAATGCGAATCCTCCAGTAAATGAAGATGTAGTGTATGTTCACGCAGTAGTAGAGGGGCATAAATCTTCAGTATTAGAACGCCAAGAATTTGTGCGTAGCTACTACCCTAAAGAAATTGAGGGAAAAAACTGGAGAGCAATATCGTGGACCACAGCAGCCTCTATTGTGGCAGTGGTACATATGGTATCCAGTGGTGCTCTGTCAAATAAGGGGTTTATCAAACAGGAAGATATAGATCTGGAGGCATTCTTGGCTACACCCACGGGTGGGTTTTATAAGGGGTAAGGGTAGCTAGGCCCAATGGTAAAGAGCTGCAGTAATTACTGGCATTGCTAATGCTGTTTTTTAAGTTGTAACACCCCTATCCTAGCGGGTAATATCAAGCGATAAACAACAGGAGCACAAAATACATGAAAGAAATCTTATCAAACCTTAAACTAGACATTAGCACCTTTGAAGGTGCAGACTTAACCGTGACCACACCTGTTGACGGCGCCACCCTTGCTACCCTTGCTTTAATGAAACCAAGTCAGGTAGATCCTATGGTGCAAAGGTCAGTAAGTGCATTTGAAGTTTGGCGTAATATACCAGCACCTAAACGTGGTGAAGTGGTGCGGTGTTTGGGGCAAGTGTTAAGAGAGTTCAAAGAGCCATTAAGTCGATTGGTAACATTAGAGTGCGGTAAGATTATTTCAGAAGGGCGCGGTGAAGTACAAGAAATGATTGATATCTGCGATTATGCGTGCGGGCTGTCTCGGATGATTGGCGGTCTTACACTTCCGTCAGAGCGGCCTAGTCATGTGATGCAAGAAAATTGGCATCCGTTGGGGCCAGTGGGTATTATTACAGCATTTAATTTTCCGGTGGCTGTGTGGGCTTGGAATGTTGCATTGGCATTGGTGTGCGGCAATAGTGTGATTTGGAAACCTTCTGAAAAAACACCTCTGACGGCAATAGCGTGTCAAGCGCTGTTTGAGCGAGCCTGTGAGCAATCGGGGGTAGGCGTCCCGGATCATATTAGCCAAATCATCATTGGTGGTCGAGATTGTGGTATGGCCTTGGTAAACCATACAAGGGTGCCACTAATAAGCGCTACGGGTAGTTGCGCGATGGGAAAAAGCGTTGCTAGGGATGTTGCAGATCGTTTTGGCAAATCATTGTTAGAACTTGGTGGCAATAATGCTGCTATTATTACACCCAGTGCAGATTTAGATGTTGCACTGCCGTCAATTGTCTTTGGTGCAGTTGGTACAGCTGGTCAGCGCTGTACAAGTTTACGGCGGTTATTTGTGCATAGTACGCTTGTTGATGACGTGGTTGCACGTATCAAGAGGAGCTATGAGTCGTTGACGCCGCGTATTGGTGATCCTCTGGACCCGAATACACTTATTGGGCCACTTATTGACGAAAGTTCGTTTGATGCGATGCAGTTAGCTTTGCGCCAGGCAGCTCAAGAGGGAGGTAAAGTATCTGGCGGCGAAAGAATTGCGCGTGAGGGAGTGTACGTTCATCCTGCTATAGTGGAGCTTGATACGCAATCTGATATTGTTAAAACAGAAACTTTTGCCCCTATTTTATATATTATGCCGTATGAGACATTAGATCAGGTGATGGATGTGCATAATGATGTTCCTCAAGGGCTTTCTAGCGCTATCTTTACAACTGACTTGCGTGAAGCAGAGTATTTTAAATCCAGAAGTGATTGTGGTATAGCCAACGTGAATATTAGTACTAGTGGTGCCGAAATTGGTGGTGCATTTGGTGGTGAAAAAGAAACTGGTGGTGGCCGAGAATCAGGATCCGATAGTTGGAAAGCGTATATGCGCAGACAAACCAGCACCACTTACATGGGCAAAGAAGTACCTGAATTAGCGCAAGGCGTTGAGTTTAAGTAACTAATTCTCTCTCTATTAAAAATATTAAAATTGTAGTTGCTTGTGTAATTGCAATTGATTATCAATAAAACGTTAATTGATTTAATTTTTTTATTAAAAGGGGAGATGCATGTCATTAACAGAAGATTTAGTTGCAGCGTTAAAGAACGATGGCGCTGCTGGTTTCGATGATGCAAAATTAGAAGAAATGACATTTGTTGATATTGAGGATACAAAAGCAGGTGCTCTATACAATGCCGATCCAGATCAAGTATTGAAAGGGATTATCAATCTAATCAAAGGTATGGAAACAACAGACAGGGATGATGAAGAACTAGATCAAGGAATAGAGCGTTTAACATTTAATATAATAAAGAAGCATATTAAGGATGGAACATTAATTGATCTATTAAGCCGTCTGAAAGCCATTGATAAAGAATTTGCAATGGAGATGTGCGAACTAATATGTGAGTCAGAATTTCCTGACAAGATGTTAGAAAATGGGATGTTAGAGCTTCTCAAGCAATTGGCAGTTTTTTCTTTCGATAATCAGGTAGAGTTCGGTTTTTGTATAAGAGAATTTAAAGATGGATTGGTTCAAAAGAACGCATCCCACATGACAATGTTTGAGTGGTTGCTTGAACAAAATAATGGACAAAATATAATCAAAGAAATGTTTGGTCAATGGCCGTTATATTTGGCGGTAGAGTGTGGGCTAAGTGAGCAGTTCGTTCAAAAGATCTTGGATACCAATATAGCATCTGCAGAAGGAGTAGATGCGCTTGATAAGGTTACCAATGAATCCACACTTGGACTGGCTGTAAGGACAGGTAAAACAGAATATGTTGATGTATTACTTCAAGCAGGAGCAAATCCTAATGAAGTGGATCCAGATATTGACATGACACCATTTGCACATGCAATACGCAATGGGTATGTTGACGTAGCAAGAAAATTCAGAGAGTTTAGTTTAGGACAAGACAGAGTTGGAAATATAACACACAAGGTAAATCCTTCCCTTTCCTTTAATGGTGTAACGGTGGCTCACCTTGCTGCGATGAGTCCAGATAGTTCATGTACTAATCAGAAAAATTATGAAGAAGTCATAACGTTCTTAAAGGATGAGTGTGGAGTTGATTTTGATCAGGCAAGAGATGAAAGAGGGCGCCCTCCTATTTTTTATACAGGGTCATTGGATGCTGTGAGGGCCTTGGGAGGTGACATTACAGTATTAGATGGAGAAGGCTTTAATATTTTTCATGCAGCGGGAATGGAAGTTTCACGAACAGACCTAAACAGTACGATTATTCCTCCCAAATTGGTAGAAGATTTATTGAAAGACCCACAATTTGCTACTGCATCCAAAAAATTACTTAGACAAAAACAAAAAGATAACCCGAATGTTCAAAATAGGAATTATCTGCCACTACACCGTATGGTTTATCGAGGAGATAAAGGCACAATTATTGCTGCCATGGAAGATTATCCATTGGCGTGCTATGAAAAAAGTCTTACCGGAAGAACTCCTATCTTTTATGCGCGTAACAATAAATCACTCATGACCCTTATTGATGCGTTAAAGAGCAAAGGCACAACAGAGTCTATGTTAGGATCTGCCTTTATGTTAAGAGATAAAGAAGATCAAACTCCAATGCTGTACGCAATAAAGAAAGGGTATACATCAACATTACTGACTTATTTTGGTGCAAATGGTAGTGACTACCAAGATAAACAGTTTTCATTAAATCCAGTCGATGAGCAACAATCCAAGTATTTCTTGGAAGTGATGTTGCAAATGGCTCGTTATGGTACGGTAGAAATGTTCAAGTACCTGTTAGAGCATGGCCTAAGTGATAAAAGTGTCTTGAATCGTTCCATGAAATTAAATGTAGATGGTATTACCAAGGAAGCGCCCATTGTTTATTGGGTTGCACATTTTGGTAGAGATGATGTGTTGCCATATTTATTGGACCATGGAGCAGATTTGAATGCTAAAGATCAGCCTATGCCAGTCTTAAATGAGACAATACGAAGGGGTAAGGAAAGAGCTGCTGTGGTAATGCTAAATTATGATTACAAGCAAGATAGTGCAAGAAAACTAGACCCTTGGGTATGTAATGCAGATGACCATGACAGACATGCTCTGCATCATGCAGCGTCTGCAGGTATTGAGATTACAAAGGCATTACTTGCTGATAAGTGGCGAGGTAAGGATCATATTAATGATCAGGACAAGACAGAGATTGATGGTAGGAAAGTGCCAGATAATACACCACTTCATTTGGCCGTTGAAAATAGCAATATACCTGTTATTAGAGCG
Source organism: uncultured Alphaproteobacteria bacterium (assembly GCA_937907045.1). Taxonomy (GTDB): domain Bacteria; phylum Pseudomonadota; class Alphaproteobacteria; order Rickettsiales; family UBA6187; genus CALCTU01. The sequence continues at coordinate 10,414 of CALCTU010000158.1, read as the reverse complement.
TTAATTGCAGCTGGGGCAGATAAGACTATCAAGAATCTTGAGGGCCTTACTCCAGTTGATTTGGCCCATCGTTACCGGGATGCAGAGTTACTCAAAGCTTTGGGTGAGGATGGTCAGTTGCGTGATGCTCAGGATATTGTGATAAAAGACAGCGAACGTCAAAGAATGCAACAACGCGTTGAGCAGTTAGAGGCAATGCGTCGTGGTGATAAAGCCCAATTTAGAGATTTTGTCAAAAGTTTAGAAGACAAGCAGCTTGATGCGAAAACTCTAGAGGATTTAAGAAGTCACGTACGGGCCTTTGTAGATGCTCATTCTGACAGAAACCAACGACGTGGGGCTATAGCGTCGAAGTTACAAACCATTAAACTTAATAGTAATGACCCAACATCGATTGCTATGGTAGTAGAGCTTCAGCAGCAGCTTGACGATATTGATTCTGAAGAAGGTCTGGATAAAGGTAATGATGCGAAGTTCAGAGAGGCTCTTGCTCAGAATGATATGTTACAAGCATTAAATGATACTTTAAGACAAGAAATATCAAGCATGTTTGTGGGGTTGTTTGCCATTAATAGCAATAAAGTACAGGCAACAGAAACCGAAAAAGAAAAAGCTGCAGATTGGTTTGGTAAAATTGCTAATGCTGTACTGGGAGCCTTACCCTTTGGAGGGTCAATTGTTGAGTTTTTGGTTAAAGGTGGCGTAGAGATATATAAGTCTCATCAAAGACATCAAGAGGCTAAAAAGAATCAGGCATTGGTTGAGGCAACGCAGGATCCAGTGCAAGCAGTTGAGGTCGCCAGAGGTATTGCAGATGAAGTATGCAGACTTTTTGAGTTGCAATTCCAAGAGCAGTGGAAACATGCATGCAGCATTAGTGATAATGCAAAGTTTATGGCTGCAGAAAGTGCCAAGAATTTTGCAGGTTTTCTCGTGCCAATGATTTTAAAATATGTGCGTTCAGGTGAAGCAGAAGGTTCTACGCCTCAAGAATTAGCTAAAAATGCGGTGGATTCTATTTTTACCTACGAACCTAAATTTTTTGAAGGTCTGAAAGGTAAAATTCAAGAAGGCATTGTAGGGTTAATCAAACAAGCGTCCAGTGGGTTTAGTAGAAGTTTAAAGCGAGAACTTAATCGGAACTATCGTGGTGCAGATCTATATCGTAAGCTTGAAAAAGTAAAGGCGGACATAGAGCGTACAGAGTTTGACTATGAAGATAGTGGAGTTAAAGAAGTTATTGATGATCTTGTTGAGACATATGAACTGGAAAGTCACGAGGTGGTAGGGCCTATTATCAAGCATCTTAGGCAAGCCATGGATATTAAGGTTATGTTAAGAAATCTGCAGATGAAAGCTATGGTTAAAGAAAGTGGCTTGTATCTTCCAAAGCAAGGCGAACACAGGGCTAAACTATATTGTCCTGATGGTGTTGATCCCAATTCTTGTTATAAAGTGGTTGTGATGGATACTAAAGATCGAGCCAAAGGCCTTGTTGCGCGCGTTGCAAGTAAGCTTGGTACAGGATTTACAGTAGTGAAGAGCGACGCCTTGCAACACAAATTTGGTGTTCCTACGTTTCCAGGACGTCAACGTGCGAATGAACAGCTTGCTAAATTGCAACAGGCAAGGCAATTGGCTGAGGAACGAAGTAAAGCAAAAGAAATTCTATTGAATGCTCAAGTTAAGACTCTGTCTGAGCAGGTGGAGAAGTTGTCAGGAGCAGTGGTTGAAAGAGAAGTGTCACTTGCAACGTTGCAGGGTCAGGCAGAAGGAAATGCTGAAGTGATTGATCGGTTGCAAAAACAAAATGACCATTTAAAGAGTGAATTATGCTGGTCATATTTGCGTTATCTTCAGCAGCATACCATAGAAGTTGTAGCACAAAATTATCACCGACCAGTATCACCATCACCTGATGGATCTACCAAGCTACACTTTGCTCAGGAGCATCAAACTTCGGTTGAGCATTGGTGTGAAAAACTAAAAAATCTTCATCCAATGATTGCTGAAGTAAGCTCTGAGTTAAAAAAGCTTAAAGGGCAGAAGCCAGTTGTGATTATTCATATTACACCATCTGAAGATCATGCAGAGCGTTTTTTTGAAGGCATGAAAAAGCTTTCTCTGGAGTCCGTATCACGCCAAGCGAGCCAAAGTTCAACCCCAGTTGATCACCATGAAATGGCTATAAACAACACTCGTACGGCAGTTTATGCTGTTCAGGCTGCATGCGTTTTAGCTGCAGGTGTTAAAAAATAAATGCTTAGTTAACGTGAAGGAGAAGGTGGTGTTGGTGGTTTACTTGCAGGACTCCCTTCTTCTTCGCCAATGGAATTGAGTGTTGATGTTTGTGCATGTTGCAGGCTTCTGGATCTAGGCCGCTCCCCTGATAGGTCAAGCCATGTTGCAGGACTGTTGGGTGCAGTGTGAGATGGTTGAGAGGCAGCACCTGATGGTACTGGAATCGTAAGACTTGGAGGCAAGGTCCTGGTTCTGGCACGATCAATTTCCATTAAGCTTGAAGCGCTGTTTCCGCCCATATTGACTTGATGAAAAGAAATAGTAGGTATTCTTTCATGTGAATGACCTTGCAGAGAACTATTATACTCGGTTGCAAGGTTATTTAAGTCATTTAAGCGTTGCATAATTGCTGAGCAACCTACTCCAGCTGCTTCATGTGCAACCGTATTTTTATCATGGTCGTGAAGAGTAAGCAGTTTCATCACGTGTTGTAAAGAATCTCTGTTAAAATGAAAGTCCTTAATAGTACGTAAAGAGTTGTTGGGTGGTAGAGAGTATGTATTGTGAGCAATAAAATATATCATTTTATCAAAAGCAGAAGGTGTATCTGAAGGGTGAATATTAGCATTTCGTGCAAGCTCATGGAAAATTGTTTTGTTGCCGCTGTCAGGAATGATATAAGATGTTTTAAAAGGACTATCTGGATAGTTTTTAGTGAGTACAAAGCATAACTCGGCCCTTCCTGCGGTAGCGGCTCTTTGTAATATAGGTTCACGCTGACCATCGGTTGATAAACTATTTGTATGATAACCATGCGGGTTTGCACCATTCTCAAGCAAAAATTCACAAGCAGCCACATTATTATACCAGGCTGCACGTACAAGAGGTGTTTTACCACTTCGTGTGGTTTGATTTACGTCAGTTGGAGCATACCTAAAGACCAAGTTAAGCATGTTAATTTTGCCTGGCTGGCCATCTGCAGCCAAGATTGCAGCATGGTGCAGATGAGTATATCCATTTTTAATCCATTCTCTGGCCGTTGTAATATTTCTTACTGGTGATGAAGGTAAAGTTGACTGTTGTACAGTTAGTAATTTAAAGGCGTTGTCTGTATCTTCTTGACTAATGGCATCATATAATTGTGCACATCTATCGGGTGAATGCATGTGGCGTAATTCTTCTAATGCGGTATCACTTCCTGATTCTAGAGCTTCAGCTGAAGCTATTACAGGGTTAAAAGGTCCGGACGTTGTATAAAGTGTGTGACATCCATTCTTCGAAAAAATAGCGACTTCAAGGTGTTGTCCTTTTTGATGTTGGTAATGCATAAATGCGTTAATGCATGCGGCGGCTTTCCGTTGCTTTGAGCGTGGCTCAGCTAGTTGCTGTTTAGGAATTGTTTTGGCGAATTGGGCAGTAAATGTTTCTAGGTTGGATATGGTAACTTTATCATAAGCTATAGTGGCATAACGTCTACTCCCTGCTTGGCTAGTTTTATCGATCAATTGTATAGTTATATGACCGCCTTTAACGTATTCCATCATATCTTTGACTTGTTGCGAAGTAGAGTAATCCTTTGGAAGGAGCGATGCTTCATTTTGGGCATATATGTTAATATGTTTTTTTTGAATAAAGGCAATAAAACGTTCTAAATCATAAACATATAAAATAGAACAGCTTGTATCCATTCTAGCTATAAGAACAGTGTTGAGTTCTTTAGTTTGTTCTTCAAGAGGCAGGTCAGTACCAGTAAGCTCAACTCTCAAGTTTCTATGGTGTTGTATGGTCGTTGGTATATGACTAGCACTTTCTTTGTGCAGGCGTAGTGCTGTTACTAAGTCTACTTCTCTAGCGGTTCTTAGACGACGGGCACCAATTCGTCTAACAGCAATGTCTGTATTGCTTGTAACAACTGATAGTGTGCATGTTCCCCCGCCATCTGATGCAGTGAGCGCTTTGCGGTCATCAACCGTGATGGTTTCAATGATAACATCAGGGCCTGCGCCTGTCTCTCTTAACTTACGATGAATGTGGTCACGAACTCTAGATGATAGCCAACTTGATTCGGCATGAGCCAATGAGGAGAGTGACGAGTTATTTGGGTTTAAATATTGTTCATACGAATATTCGTCCTGAAGAAATAATGAATGTTTGAACATATCAGAGCAAATAGCAATTGCATGCCTTCCGGTGTCTCTATCAAATTTTTGTCGTTGATGTTGAACAGTAGTAGATTTGCCAGACCCAGCTCCACCAGTGGTGATGGTTGAATGTCGCATTGCCTTTGAGCGTTTTTCTACCTTAATGAAGGGTAGTTGTGCTTCTTTAAGAATATGCTCAATATTAAGTTTTTCAAATTCTTGACTCAAGCGTTCAGAGTTCTGTGATGTAATTAGTTTATAAGCTAGTAGTTTAATTTGCAGTGCATTTAGCTCATCATTATGATTTTTATGATCGCGTGAGTTTGCACGCCCTATAAGCTCTCCATCATAACGCTTTATTAATTTGTAGACCCCTTTATAATCTTCGTGTGTGGTGTAAGGGTTGCCTCGAAGATCGCTGACCTTTTTTATTGCTTCTTCCAGTGATATGCAATCATAGGTATGGCACGGTTGATCAGGGTCAATGCCAAGATGTTTAATAAATGCAGAATAAAGCACTTCAATAATACGATTAAATGTATGATCAATATTTATATCGCTGCCATCTAAAGCTTTAGGAGGAATAATATATTGAGATGCAAATCCAATGATGGTTTCATGAAGAACTTGCCGTACGAAGGTTGGAAAGTAGAACTCACCTTCGCGAGGATTTCCTCCAAAATATTCAAGGCATTGCTCATACCAATGCTTGGGATCTTTTTCTCTATTATAAATTGGCGAATCGATTGTTCTTTGTGAGGCCATGCTTGCAGAGGCTTGAAGGGGTGAAGTTCTTGCCTCATTGGACGGATTTTGGATGCTTGCATTTAATAAAACTTTATATACTAAATCAACCATTTCCTTGTCCCATAACTCCACGGGCTGAGCAAGCATTTTGGCATTTAACTGATCCTCTTCTACTGGAGAAGTGCTGAACTCAAGAGGAGGAAGTTGTTTTTTCATAAATTTTTTACTTGAACTACTGCGATTTCGTCTTAGCGTATGTGTGGGCTGTGTTGTTGCGGTGCTGGATGCTTCTGAAGGTGAAGCCTGATTACTAACCTCTCTTGACTCCCATTCTTGAACTCTTTGAAATACTGTTTTATCTGATGCCACGTTTCTTCTCCTACAACATGCAATAAAAAATTGATTGTGTTAATGGCATTTCTATAACCAATAAATTATTAGTTATATATAAAAAAATTAACATATATACTGATCGGGAAAACGTTCTTTTAGGTAAGTAGACTTTCCAGTGTTGCGTGCACCCCATAAGAACGCCGATTGCCCTTGAGGTAGATCAAGCTTTAAGATGCGATTATATTTTGTCTCATCGGGGGTGTACTCCATATTAGTCCGACTAATCAGGAGTGTATTCCGTATTGGCCTGGCGATCAAGATTCATTAACCCTTATAGAAAGCTGTTCTAATAAGCTAAAGAAATTAGGAAAACTAGTGGCAATCATAGTAACGTCATCTACCTTAATGGGGCTATCAGATACCAAGCCAGCAATTAAGAATGACATCGCAATACGATGATCCATGTGGGTTGTGATTGTGCAGCCACCGGGGATTGGGCCACCAGTAACGGTTAGGGTGTCTTCACCTGCTTGAGCAGTGACGCCACAGGCAAGAAGGCCATTGAGTGTTGCATCTAGGCGATTAGATTCTTTTACTTTAAGCTCTTCTAAGCCATGCATCACTGTAGTGCCATTGGCAACGCTAGCAGCAACTCCTAAAATAGGGTACTCATCAATCATGGACGGTGCACGTTCTGCCGGTACCTCAATACCATGTAACTGGCTGTACGATGCAGTGATGTCAGCAATGGATTCGCCTGCACATACACGTTCATTGTGGTAAGTGATAGTTGCACCCATCTCAATGAGGGTTGTATAGAGGCCGGTGCGTCCTTCATTCATGCATACATTCTTGATGGTGACTTCAGAGCCTTCAGTAATAAGTGCTGCTACAATTAAAAATGCTGCAGAAGAAGGGTCCGCAGGTACCTCAAAATTGGCATGGGTTAAAGGCTGTTTGCCTTTAAGTGCAATAACATGATGTCCGGTGGCAGGGTCTTTTTGGCTAGTGATTGTGGCGCCAAGTCCCGTTAACATGCGTTCGGTGTGGTCACGTGTGGCTACAGGCTCAATAACAGTTGTTGTGCCAGCAATGTTCAGTCCAGCCAGCAAGATGGCAGACTTCACCTGTGCCGAAGCAACAGGCAGTGTGTACGTAATGGGAGCGGGGGTGCTGCTACCCTTTATAGTAATGGGAAGGCGATAATCATCTGCCGATGAGATAACCTCAAGACCGCATTGCGATAACGGAGTAAGCACTCTACCCATGGGTCTGGAGCATAAGCTTTTGTCACCGGTGAATGAAGTAGTAAAATCATGGCTTGCAACTAATCCCATGAGCAATCTCACGCCGGTGCCCGTATTGCCCATATCTAATGTTTGTTGTGGTTGACTTAGGCCATTCACGCCCACACCTTCTACCACATAGCTTCCATCCTCTTGCTGGGTGTAGATAACACCCATTGCTTCCATTGCCGCCTTGGTTGCAAGTACATCTTCAGAAAGTAATAATCCTTTTATTGTACTGGTGCCGGAGGCAATGCCTGAGAAAATCACACTGCGGTGCGATATGGATTTGTCACCGTCAATGGTGAGTGTGCCAGTTAATGGACAGGTAGTAGAAAGATAGGTCATGAATAATGATAATTGCTACTTTTAAACGATATGTTAACTTTGGCAATACGTGTTCACATAAAAAATATGGTCACGTACACAAAAAAAGAGTGGTACGACTTGAATGACATAAGGGGGTCAACTTAATCGATAATCTTTTCCCATAGCCCTTCAAACAAACCACGCTTTTCCTGAACGTCAGGATAGGCAGTGTCGCCTGATTCTGGAGCAACATTAGATTTAGAACCTTTTCGGTCAGATTTAGACGATGTCTCTTCTTCAGGACTTTCGGTTTCTTCTTTTTGGTTTGTTTTGCGTTTGTCACCTTTGATTATACCAATCTTATCAATAGTGAAGCCATCCAAGCCCACTTTATCTTCAGGATAGATGGTAATATGAGTAGAATAGGTCTTTTCAAGGTGCGTTAACTGTGGACGCTTGTTGTTAAGCATGTAAATGGCTACCTCCACCGGTACCAATACTTCCACTTCACGACAACGAGTGCCACGGCTAATTTCTTGTTCGATGGCACGTAGGACATTGGCAGCGGTTGAGCCGGCAGATTTAATAAAACCTACGCCGTCGCAGTAGGGGCATGCTATAGTATTAACTTCCAAGAAACTGGGGCTAAGACGTTGGCGTGACATCTCTAATAAGCCAAAAGTACTAATACGACCAATTTGAATTTTAGCACGATCACCTGCAAAGGCATTTTTAAGTTCGCGTTCAATTGCTTTTTTGTTCTTTAATTCCAGCATGTCGATGAAATCAATCACAATAAGTCCCGAAAGGTTGCGTAATCGCAATTGGCGGGCTATTTCTCGGGCAGCTTCAAGATTGGTGTTTAGTGCTGTATCTTCAACATTACGTGTATTGGTAAGTCTGCCTGAGTTAACATCAATAGAAATAAGTGCTTCAGTGGGGCTAATAACCAACGATCCGCCAGACTCTAGTGTTGCTTCTGGACCATAAAGCTTGGCCATTTGTTCTTCCACGCGGTAGCGGCTGAAAATTGGCACTTTGTTTTTATATTGCTTAATGGTTTGTTTGTGTTCTGGCATTACTTCATTGACGTAGCCTTTGGCAATTTTGAATGCGTGGTCACCTTCGATCAGCATTTCATCAATATCATTGCCGTGCCAATCACGTAAGGTACGCGTCACAATATCACCTTCGGCATGAATAAACGCTGGCGCCGTGGACTCAAGTGTTTGGTTACGAATATCGTTCCATGATTTTACCAAGTAGTCATAATCATTTTGGATCTGTTCCTTGGATTTGCCAGCACCTGCGGTACGAACAATTAATCCAGTTTCATCGGGGACATTAAGCCCTTTGACAATTTGTTTTAAGCGACGGCGATCTTCAAAACTGCCAATACGTCTAGACACACCGCCCTTGCGAATGGCATTTGGCATTAGCACGCAAAAACGTCCAGCTAGTGATATAAAGGTGGTAAGGGATGCCCCTTTATTGCCACGCTCTTCTTTTTCCACTTGGACTAATATAATTTGATTGCGTTTAATGACTTCTTGAATTTTATAGCGTTTATAGAGATTTAGTTCGCCAATATTGTCTAATTTTTCTTCTTCGCCAATCTCTTCTGTTGCTTCATCATGTATGATTGTTTCGTCTTGCTCAGCATCAGCCAGTTGGGGTTTGTCGGTGTTTTCAGATTCGTCCGTAGCGTCGGCATCACTTTCGTCGGTATCATCAGATGCGGCAGCTTGCTGATAACTTTTAATGGATGCCAACAGCTCTTGTTTATCAGCAACAGGAAGCTGATAATAGTCGGGATGAATTTCTGAGAAAGGCAAGAATCCGTGGCGATCACCACCATAATCAACAAAGGCCGCTTGTAATGACGGCTCTACTCTTGTGACTTTAGCTAAATAAATATTTCCCTTAAGTTGACGTTTGATCGCTGTTTGAGATTCAAATTCCTCCACTCGACCATTTTGTAATACAACCACTCGGGTCTCTTCGCTGTGCGAAGCATCGATTAAAATGCGCTTGGGCATGGGATAACCACTCCATTGTTTGAATACTTATTGCTGTACTCAAAAAAGTAACTAAGGTAATGAATGCCCTTAGCGCAATTTTTGGTGCACCAATAAGAAAATATAAGATAATATGTACGTATACTAAGTTCATCTGTGCTATAAAATAACGTTATGACTTATGTTGTTTGCTTGCTATGCTTGCAAGTTCAAGAAACAGGCAGGCAACAGCACGGACCATCTGTATCCGATAGCATTAAGGTATACACATAATATATATGAAAAGAAACATTTTTATACATTTTATAACCAAATATAAGTATTTGGCGCTATGCTGGATTTTTGCCGGCGCGTTTGGCGTGCAAAGCTATGCCAATAATACTATTATCGGTTACCGCACAGCTGATCACGAAGATTATTCTCGTGTGGTGGTGGAGTTTAATGCAAAACCAGATTACCATGTATTTACATTATCTGACCCGACGCGAATTGTTGTTGATGTGAATCATACGACGTATCAAAATCAATCGACACCTCCCATTGCTGCTAAGCGTATTAAAGCTATTCGGTATGCTAAAAGAGATAATGGACAATTTAGAATGGTTGTTGATGTGCCACAGCCAATGCGAATCAATAAACATTATATTTTACCTCCATCAAAAGGGAAGCGATACCGCTTGGTTGTCGACTTAAGTCCAGAAAATCCGATATTAGATGCTTTTATAGTACCTGCTCCTATTACCAAAGCGGGTATCGATTTGTCTGTGCCGATGCCTAAAATTAAACGGTCTCGTAAACCGCTCATTATTATTGATGCCGGTCATGGTGGGCACGATCCTGGTTCGTTGGGGCGCAAAGGTACCAAAGAAAAGATTATTACGTTATCGTATGCTAAGGCCTTAAAGGATTCGCTTATGGCAACAGGTAGGTATCGTGTTTATATGACCAGGAGTACGGATGTGTATGTGCCGTTACGTGAGCGTGTAAAGCGTGCTGAATCGACAAAAGGAGATTTGTTTATTTCATTGCATGCCGATTCACATAAAAACAGAAAAGTAAAAGGGCTTTCGGTCTATACGTTGTCAGAAAAGGCATCAGACAAAGAGGCTGCTGCGTTAGCACGTCATGCCAACACTGCAGGAGAAATTGGTCATATGAAAGTGGATTATACTGAAGAAGAAGAAATAGCATCATTATTGGTAGATATGGTACAACGTGATACTAAAAATACATCTTCACGATTTGCTGAAGGGTTGGTTGATAGCCTAAAAGAAAGAGTAACACTGCTTAGGAATACCCATCGCTTTGCAGGTTTTAGGGTATTGACCAGTGCGTCTAT
>CALCTU010000157.1 GCA_937907045.1 uncultured Alphaproteobacteria bacterium | reverse complement strand
GGAGAAGGTGTTCAACAAGCATTACTCAAGATACTTGAAGGGACTACTGCTCAAGTGCCACCACAAGGTGGTAGAAAACATCCACAACAAGAGTATTTGCAAATAGATACTACAAATATTTTATTTATCTGTAGTGGTGCATTTGCAGGCTTGGAGAAAGTAATTTCTACGCGTGGCAAGGGAACTGCGATTGGTTTTGGTGCAGAAGTTCGCGGTGAAGAAAAACGTCGTACTGGTGAGATTCTAAGTGAAGTTGAACCTGAAGATTTATGTAAATATGGTTTGATACCCGAATTTGTAGGTCGTTTGCCGGTTATTGCAACGCTTAATGATTTAGATGAATCTGCGTTGGTGAAAATTTTAACTACACCCAAGAATGCTTTGATTAAGCAATATCAGAAGCTATTTGAAATGGAAAATGTAAATCTTGAATTTAACGATCAAGCATTAGAGGCGATTGCCAAGAAGGCGATTGCTCGTAAAACTGGAGCACGTGGTTTGCGGGCAATTTTGGAGTCAATATTGCTAGATCTTATGTTTGAGGTTCCTGGTAAGAAGGATATTGAGTCCGTTCTTATTAATAAAGAGGTGGTAGAAAAAAGCAAAGCTCCGGTCATTACGTATACGGGCAAAAAGAAGTCTGCTTCGAAGAAAACAAAAGCCTCTTAGTATTGTAAATTTTCAATAAATACCTATATAATGCGTATCGTAATATACGTGTTGTCTTGGTACAATGCGCATTATATATCTCTTGAGGCAAAGCATGACCAATAATCCAGCTGTTTATCCATTACTTCCATTACGTGATATAGTTGTTTTTCCTTCAATGATTGCTCCGCTATTTGTTGGAAGGAAGCGTTCTATTAATGCGCTGGACTATGTGATCAAGGTAGATAAAAAAGTTCTGCTTGTAACACAAAAAGACTCTACGTTAGATGATCCGGGTATTGATGATCTTTATGACGTTGGTACGCTAGCCAATGTGTTACAGCTTCTTAAGTTACCGGACGGAAGCATTAAAGTCTTGGTCGAAGGTGTCCAAAGAGTTAGGATTAACCATGTTGCAGATAGTAGTGAATTCTTTTGTGCTAGTGTAGAGCCATTTGAAACCGATGATGATGAAGTGCTTCTAAAAATGATTGCCGATGATAATGATATTAAGGCTCTCATGCGTTCAGTACATCAACAATTTTCACATTACGCTAAAATTAACAAAAAGATCGCACCAGAAGTGAGTGGTTCAGTAGCTCAAATTTCTGATCCTTCACGGTTGGCGGATACTATAACATCGCACCTTGGGTTGGAACTTGCAGAAAAACAGCAAATTCTTGAAACGCAAAGTGTTCAAGAGCGCCTTGAGAAAGTGTACGGCCATATGGAGGCCGAGATAGAGGTTATTAATGCCGAGCAAAAAATTCGTACTCGCGTTAAAAAGCAAATGGAAAAAACGCATAAAGAGTACTACCTAAATGAACAATTAAAGGCAATTCACCGCGAACTAGGCGACAAAGACGGAGAAGATGAATTAACGGCCTTAAAAGAGCGCATCGAAAGCACGAAGCTATCTAAAGAAGCAAAAAAGAAAGCGAATGCAGAGCTCAAAAAGCTAAAATCAATGTCGCCAATATCGGCTGAAGGATCGGTGATACGCAATTATCTTGATTGGTTGTTGGATTTACCATGGGGAAAAACAACTAAGCGCAAGTCCGATTTATTGGAAGCGGAGAAAATTCTTGATGATGATCACTATGGTCTAGAAAAAGTGAAAGAGCGTATATTGGAGTATATAGCAGTTCAACAGCGCACTAAAAAACTTAAAGGACCAATATTATGCCTTGTTGGCCCTCCAGGGGTAGGTAAAACGTCGCTTGCTAAATCCATTGCTAAGGCTGTTGGACGTAAATTTGTAAAATTTTCGCTTGGTGGTGTTAAAGATGAGGCTGAAATTCGTGG
>CALCTU010000156.1 GCA_937907045.1 uncultured Alphaproteobacteria bacterium | reverse complement strand
TAACCTGATATGGCCTGCGGCGAACCGCTTCTGTAAGAACGCCACCTTCATCGTATCCCACATACCCTGGAGGTGCACCAATAAGGCGTGCTACGGAGTGCTTCTCCATAAATTCAGACATATCAATACGTACCAACGCTGTAGGGTCGTCAAATAAAAACATTGCCAGTGCTTTGGTAAGTTCGGTTTTACCCACGCCCGTTGGGCCAAGGAATAAGAATGACCCTAATGGGCGGTCAGTGTCTTGAATGCCGGCTCTTGCACGACGAACAGCTTCAGAGACAGCACGTATTGCTTCGTTCTGGCCAATCACTGTTTCACCAAGCTTGTCTTCCATTTTTAAAAGTTTATCTCTTTCGCCTTCTAGCATTTTGTCGACGGGTATGCCTGTCCACCGGGATACAATGGACGCTATATCTTGAGCTGTGACTGCTTCATTAAGCATACGCTTGGATTGTGTTTCTTGAGCAGACGCAATTTTCTTTTCTAAATCAGGAATGATACTATAGCTTAATTCGCCGGCACGTTCATAGTTGCCTTCACGCTGAACTAATTCCAGTTCTGACCTGGCGGCATCAAGTTCTTCTTTAAGTTTTTGGTCATCGGCAATTTTTTGTTTTTCAGCTTGCCAGTTACTTGTTAAATCGGCGGATCTTTTTTCTAGTTCTTCGAGTTCGCCAGTTAGTTTTTCAAGGCGTTCGGCAGATGCCTTGTCATCTTCTTTTTTTAAGGCCTCTTGTTCAATTTTTAACTGAATAATTTTGCGGTCTAATTCATCTAATTCTTCGGGCTTGCTGTTTACTTCCATGCGCAAACGACTAGCTGCTTCATCTACTAGGTCAATTGCTTTATCGGGTAGAAAGCGATCAGTAATATAGCGGTTTGATAAATTTGCTGCAGCTACCAGCGCGCCATCCGTAATCGTGATACCGTGATGTAATTCATACTTTTCTTTAATACCCCTTAATATTGAAATAGTATCTTCTTCGGTGGGCTCGGATACAAATGCAGGTTGAAAGCGTCTAGCAAGTGCCGCATCTTTTTCGATGTGTTTGCGGTATTCGTCTAACGTAGTGGCCCCCACACAGTGGAGCTCGCCGCGTGCTAAGGCAGGTTTTAATAAATTTGATGCATCCATCGCTCCTTCAGAAGCTCCGGCACCAACCAATGTATGAAGTTCATCGATAAATAAAACAATATCACCCCCGGCATTTTTGATTTCATTTAACACTGCTTTGAGGCGTTCTTCAAATTCACCACGAAATTTAGCGCCAGCAATAAGTGCGCCAAGGTCAAGTGAGATAAGTTTGCATCCCTTTAAGTTATCAGGAATATCGCCTGCGATCATCCGCTGAGCAAGGCCTTCAATGATTGCAGTCTTACCAACACCGGGTTCGCCAATGAGTACCGGATTATTCTTAGTACGACGCGAAAGTACCTGAATTGTACGGCGTATTTCTTCATCTCTGCCTATTACTGGATCCAATTTCCCTTGGCGTGCAAGTTCGGTCATGTCGGTGCAGTATTTGTTAAGTGCATCAAAACTTTCTTCTGCAGATTGATTGTCTGCTGTACGGCCTTTACGAAATACATCAATTGCGGTGGCCACTTTATCTTGAGTCACGCCTTCATTATTAAGTAGCGTAGTGACAGCGTGATCTTTTACACCGCAAAGTGCCTGGAAAATACGCTCTATGGTTACAAATTGGTCTTGTTTTTTAGAAGATAATTTTTTGGCTTCTTCAAAGATAGATGCATTTTCTGGAGTTAAGAATAACTGGCCTGAGCCACTACCACTTACTTGAGGTAATTTAGTTAATAATGTATTCAGTTCTTCGATAATGTGATTACTATTACCACCACATTTATGAATGATTTGAGTAATGATGCCACTATCATCTTCTAACAAAGCATGCAGCAAGTGCTCGGGTGAGAATTTTTGGTGTTTTTGTGCTACAGCAAAGCTCTGGGCTTGTTGGATAAGATTTCGTGAGCGTTCGGTAAATTGATTAAAATCCATGAGTATCTCCTAACGAGTAGTAAATTCATAATTCGCGATAACGCGCAAAATTTTGACTTTGGTACATTTATGCTCTATAATCCGCTCTGCGAAAAAATAGACATTGACACAAATCAAATATGGGCAGCTCATGAAACAAGTTCAAGGCATGGTGACGAAATTTATTGTGATATTGCTTGCCATTTGTTGGGGAAATTTAGCCTTTGCGAATGAAGGCTCACACCCCGCACCTCAAGTAGCTAAATGGTATAAAGTATATTGGAGTGGTATTCATGTTGCAGATATGATTGCAACTGTAGAAGATAAAAAAATGGATATCATGATAGACTCCTACGGTATTGCAAAAACCTTGAGTAAATTTTCTAGTAAAACGCGTTCTACATTTGTGTTTAAAGATGGTCGTTATGTGCCAGCGTCGTATTATTCGGCCTTCACGCAGCGCAGAGGTGATCGCAGTATTGATATTAACTACAATACCGAGGGAGTGATTACTTCTGAGGTGGTTAATCCCCCGGATAAAAGCTGGAAACGGCCTCCGGTTGAAGATGATAAGAAGGTGGGTGCATATGATCCTGTAACCGTATTTTTAGCTGCCAGGAACTATTTGAAAATGGCACATGAGGCTCAAAAGAATTATTTCTCATTACCAGTATATGACGGACGCCGATTATCCCGTATTCACTTTCATATTGTTGGTGAACAAATCATAGAAGTTGAAGATACAAAGCATGATGTAGTTAAGGTGGTGGTATCACGTGATCAGGTGGCGGGTTTTACCAAGCGTGAAATGAAACGCAGTAAAGAAGAGGAGCCAACAATTACGTTTTATTTCAGTAATGATGAGCATTTTATGCCCATAAAAGCTTTTGCCCAAGCGCCCATTGGTACAGCAGTGATGTTATTAGAAAAGACTTGTAGCAGTGTGGCAGATTGTACACCCTATGGCATGGCAAATCTGGATTAGTCTTCTTGGGTGAAGTTACCTTAAGTAAAGCTATATTAGTTATAGTATCTAAGCCCAATAATAGAAATGGTATTTCATCTCTAGCCTAGGCCAAGGTTACGGCATATAAAGTTTAGGGAGTTTTAGGAGAAAAGTCAGGAAAGCATCGAGTGGCAAGGCGCACCTCGTCTACTGTTAAGCGTACAGCTTTTTCGTCGAGCACACCGTCAGATGTAAATTGCAACGAAGGTGCGGACTCTTGTGTGGTCATGTCGTCATGTGGCAAGCGTTGATTTGGTTTAGGTGCTTTGCGTGCATAAGGATGGTTCGCTGACGCATCAGCATGACGATGCCTAGAAACTGATGATAATATTACATGCTGGGGAACGTCAACATAAGCAATATTTGTAAAGATTGAATTGACGCACTCAAGTAATGCAGCATTTGTTTGTTCTTGTGAGTCAGTAATGGAATTGTCTTTGAATCTAAATCGTTCTTGCTCATTAAAGAGTAAATTTATTCCTGAGCAAAATACTGTGGCGTTGCGTTTGTTTGTTAAATCTAATTGGAAGTTGTCATTTTCTGTTATCTTGAATAGTGAGTCGCCACCTCCTTCTTTTACTTTCTTTTCGAGAAAATCTTTAACATGATCAAAAGCCCTCATGACACTTCTATAGTAATTATATGCTTTGTATTCTCCTTTGGAGCTAGGAAGAGCGACACGATAAGTAGTATTTTTTTGATGATTTACTTTAAGGTCATTCCAAGCAATTCGCTCATATTCATATATAGAATGATCTCGTTCTGGGTCATCCTGGGCGCATGGATAAAGAGTAATAACTATAGCATTGGTTTTTCGAACTGGAGGCATAACGAATTACAGGATAGGAATAAAAATATTATTAATAAAATAATAAATCTATCAAATTTCACCAAGTGTTTAAAGCACTATCTGAAGCCTCTGTTGGATGCATTATGATGATACAAAGAGAATTGCAGATGTACAATTGATCAATCTACCACGAACATACCCATTTCTTTTTCAAAGAAATGGGTATTGCGCTCTAAAATAAAGTGGCCCTATGACTTCATTCACGATCAGTATATATGTGATGTGATACACTGATATTATTATATTAAGGTGCTGCGAAGGTGGGCTGGAGCAGCAGAAGCGTGAAGGCTTTCACCTGTGCTAATTGTACCTACTTCGTTTGATTTGTTAATCGCACTTATCAAACTTTCGCCTTCTACCCACTTGAATTGTCCAATCATGGTATTTGCACAGACTACTGCATAATTATGTCGAAGATTCTCCTGACTATTAAACACCGTGTGAAGATTCTCAAAGCTCGATACGTTGTTGATAGAAAATTCAGACATCTTGGTACCGTCAGTATGATTGATAGAGACGGTTGCTGTGTTTTCATCTTTATTCAGATCAACATGCACGCATTCTTGTGGATGATTCATACCCAGATGCTTAAAGAAGTTCTGAATATTATTTTCAAGAGTAGCTCGTTTTTCTTCATCCTTATGGCTAGATATATCACTTAAAATGGATCTGTACCCAGGATCAAAAAAAACAGAATCTTTTGCTGTAAAGTTATTGGCAACATGATCTGTTAACTTATTTAGCCATAGTTTCTTGTCGTTGGAACGGGTGCTTTTGGCTAGTTTTGCCATGAGTGCTTCAAACATGTCGTTGCCCAAAGGCGCTTCTAATTCTTTGCCAAGTTCTCTGTTAAGTTTTTTATTAACATAGAATGTTTTTTCGTCACTACCATCGTCTTTACTAATGGTAATGGAGCATGGCCTAAATAATTTACCACCTTCGTCGTCTCGTGATACGGTATAACCATGAGCGGATAAAAATGTTTCAAAAGAGTGAACAGTTTTCTTTTGCGTAGTGCTAGGACTTTCTGTTATCGCAGCGACTACTGGTGAAGAATTATTCTTAGACATTTGCTGTTTTTTGGTTGCAACATAATCGTTAATTGCAGCCATAGTATCGACAGGTTGTTCTTCTTTAGGATTTAGTCCATGTGCTTTTAGAAATTTATTGATAATGGCAGTGTCTTGATTGGCAGTTTCTTGCGCATGTTTAATTACAGCAAGAGCATCAACACTTGGTGTTTGAGGTACTAGTCCGTTAACTTTTAGAAGTGCATTCACAAAGTTAGTGTCTCCTATGGCAGGTGATGCCTGGCCATCTCTTGTTCCGGCAGATACTATCGGGTCACTTCCGCCGAAAAGATTTTTGATAAGGGTGGCGCGGTCCTTCGAATTTCCATTACCATCAATAGTATTATTTGTAGCTTGTATAAACTCATTAAGATTTTTTACAGAAAATCGTGCAATAGTTCCATGGTTAGGGTTAGAAGATACAATATCCAGGTTACACTCGCCATTTTTGTTGGATAATGTACAACTATAATCATGTGCTTTTAAATGAGTCTTAAAGAAAAGCTCTTCATGGCTTTTAATGATCTCAAGCATAACAGCTTCTGACAGTGTGTGGTTCTGGTTTTTTACTTTGCCAGCTACTATTGGTGAAGAGGCCTGTGTAGGTTTATGTTGTTTTGTTGCAAAGGCAGTTCTAGATGTGGGTATGTTTTGTTCGCGGTTTGTCGCAATGTTTACTGCATTATTAATATATGTGGCTAATTCAGGTGCCCATTCCATTACCCACTGACTTGCTTGGTGCTCAGTTGCATCTTGAGGGGTCTCGTAGTTGGGGTCTTTGAAGGCATTAGCAAATTCTAGTGTATCATAAAAATGATTAACATTTTCTTGGTTGCCAAGCTCTATTTTGACATTCGTACCATTGCTGGTTTGCACAATAATGGTGTTGCCAACTAGGTTGATATGCTCGTTTCTTACCGTGACATCATGGTATGACTCTAAGTAATACGCTAAATGTTCTTCAAGTGTATATATGTTTTGTTCTGTGTTTTGAGGGACAGTAGCTGGTACAGACATACTGTCGGCATGAACAGGTGTAGGTGTAGGTGTGCGTTGGGGTGGTATACTTGTAATTGTCTCAAGCATATCAGCGCGACTATCTTGCAAAACTTCCTCATTCGCTGGCATGGTATTTTCTGTCTCTTCTTCTTTGGCAGGTTTTACATAGTGCCTAAGCTCAGCATTCATTTTAGATATAGCGCTTCTTAAGCTGCCATCGATGACGTCATGAGATGTTTTGCTTGTTCTTTTCGTCTTTACAGGTTGTGTTGGCTCATTGTCCTCATCTTCTGAGTCTGACCAATCTTCACTATCAACAGAGCTGTCGGAGTCATAATTCACCTGCTTGTTTCGTGTTTTAAGTGCTTTAGTAAGGTTATGATTGGTGGTGATACTAATTATTTCATTCAATGTTTCTTGAATTGTTGCTAATAACGGTGAGGTATTGCTGGCGTGATTGTGCAATATACTACGAATCATACTTACAAGTTCTTCTGGATCATTTATGTTTGCATCCAAAATTTGCCGGGCAATCATTTGGTCTTGCTTGGGACTTAGTTTGCTTTTTACCTGTATTTGTACCGTAGGGCTAGTAGGGCTTGCAGGACTTTTTTCAGAATATGAACTTGTTCTTCCAGTTGATATGGCAGAATCACTCTCACTCTGTACTGCTGGAGTGTCATTTTCGGCCTCGCTTTCTAACCAAGCTGAGTCTGAATTATTACCGTCAGAAGTAACGGCGGAATCATTTTCTAAAGAACCGTGTACCTTGGGGGCTATTTCTGCAACTTTCCTAAACAAAGCACCTGTAGCTCCTTCGAGTGTTTCAGCACCTCTTGATATGCCTGATGGTTGTTCTACGCTCTGATTTGGAGAATTTGTTTGAGTTGGGTTCTGTCTTTGGAGGGCGGCACGTCTAATTTGAGATAGAAAGTCGTTACCATCACCGTCTTGACCTGTGCTCGCTTGGATAATGTTGTCCTGTGTATCATTATTACTCATTTCGTACCTTCTAACCTTTAATATTACAGTTTTATTACACGTATTGGGTGTTGTTTTGTTCTATTTGTTGTAGAATGCATAATAGCATGCATTTGTTACACAAATGTTACAATCCGAATGTTTTTTATTGCAAAAAAATGACATAAAATAACATGCTGATATATATAGAAATTGTGAATCAATCCAAAGGTTAGCCTTATTCATGAGCTCAATATTGACGGATAATAGCAATGTAGTGTAGGATTGCGTATCTTTAATTGATGCGGATTTATCATGACTATACCTGCTATTCTTATTACTGGCGGTGCAAAACGCCTTGGGGCGGCGATGGCACTACACATGGCAAAGCTTGGTTATGATGTTGCTATTACCTATCAGTCTTCACAAGAAGAGGCACAACATATTGCAAATAATATTATGCAAATGGGTAGAAAAAGTTCTATTTATAAGCTTGATTTAAGCCATCACCAACAGGTTAAAAGTGTGATTCAGCAGGTCTATCAAGACTTTCCTAACCTTACTGTGTTGGTTAACAATGCTTCTCCTTTTGAAGATTCACGATTATTAGAGTGTGATGAGGCAATGTTTGACCGTTATATGAATGCTCATGTTAAGGGGCCTTTCTTCTTAACGCAGTCTTTTGCTAACTATGTTAAAAAAGGATGTGTGGTTAATATGGTGGATACATATATTACCAAGCATTCGGGACGATTTTTTACCTATTTATTATCAAAAAAAGGACTCGCTGATTTGACAACTATGGCTGCAGTAGAACTTGGCCCACATATTAGAGTTAATGCTATTGCACCAGGAAGTGTGCTGCCAGCACAAGATTTTGGAGATGAATATATGCAACAAAAGGCCAAGCAGTTGCCATTAAAAGCCACTCCTACCGTAGAAAATATCACAGATGCACTCACGATGCTGATAGATAAGACATATCTGACGGGTCAAATTCTTTATGTGGATGGTGGTGAGCAGCTATTATGAGTAAACAAGCAATCATACATATTACAGATCTTAAGGTCGATGTTCTTATTGGCATTTATGATGCTGAACGCAAACAAAAACAGCCGTTAATATTTGAACTAATAATGCACTACGATGCAACTGCTGCGTGTCAGTCGGACCATGGTAGTGATGTAGTGGATTATTGGAGTATTTCAAAGCGCATCATTCATATTGCTCAATCAAGTCATTTTCAATTAGTAGAAAGTCTTGCCAACCAATTATTGGATAACCTAATGCAGGATACTAAAATACAGTATGCCAAGCTTTCTATTAGTAAGCCCAAGGCATTAGAGGCGTTTGGAGCGCAAGTGGCTGTGATGATGGAGCGTATGAGAGATTGACACATAAGTAGTTTTCATCTACCAACGACGCATTGTTATGTCCCAACTTATTACCATCAATGATATTTGTGTGAAGCGTGCTAACCGCTTTATTTTGCGTCATGTCTCGCTTGAGGTGAATGCCAATGATATGATTACTATTATTGGCCCTAATGGTGCGGGTAAGTCGATGCTGCTTAAAGCTATGATAGGTCTTTATTTGCCAGATCATGGTACAATAGAGCGAGCTGATCATGTAGTCATGGGCTATGTACCACAGTTTTTTACTCCTCCTGATACTATGCCAATTAAGGTAAAGCGCTTTTTGCGGCTTAATAATGTTATTGATAATGCGGCCTTAGAACAAGTGGCGATACAAGTTGGTATTCAAAAATTGTTAAATGAACCACTTGCCACGCTTTCTGGTGGGCAACGTCAGCGTGTATTATTGGCCAGGGCATTATTACGCAAGCCAAATATATTGTTGCTTGATGAGCCAGTACAGCATCTGGATATCAAAGGTCAATTAGAGTTTTATACGTTATTAGAAGAGGTTCGAACAGCACATCACTTTGCAGTAGTAATGGTGTCGCATGATCTTAACCGGGTAATGGCATCTTCCAGCCAAGTTGTTTGTTTGCACACACATATTTGTTGCTCTGGTACGCCTGATAATATTGCCAACGATCCTGCCTTTATAGAAATGTTTGGCAACGACATGGCATCAATGGTAGGTATTTATCAGCATCACCATGATCATGAACACGGTATTGACACTTCAACATGCCAAGGAGACCATGATGCCCACTGATTTAATGTTAGCATTGATAGCCGGTGGTTTTATGGCGCTGATGGCTGCGCCATTGGGGTGTTTTGTGGTATGGAGAAAAATGGCCTATTTTGGAGATTCTCTTGCACATAGCGCGTTACTTGGTATTGCGCTGGGTATGATCATAGGAATTTCTCAAAATATTGCTATTGCGTTCACAAGTAGTGTATTTGCGTTATTGTTGGCGTGGTTGGTGAATAAACGCCTCTTATCGGTGGATACCTTATTGGGAATTCTAGCGCATGCTGCCCTGGCAATTGGCATTGTTGCAATTGGTCTATTAGAGCGTGGTTATGACGATGGGCACGGTGGTCACATGCATCATGAAGGGCATATGGACATTCATAGTTTTTTATTGGGCGATATTAACCTGATTTCAATGAATGATGTGTTGATGCTGGGGGGGGCTGCAATAGTAATATTGGCCTTAATGTATTATTACTGGCAAGCGATGGTACTTTCGACCATTGATCAAGATTTGGCATTTACTGAAGGTGTGAAGCCATTTTACTTACAGGTAATACTGATGTGCTGCATGGCGCTTGTGGTAGCGCTTTCGATGCATTTGGTAGGTATTTTACTTATTACGGCAATGTTAATTATTCCTGCTGCTGCAGCAAGAATATGGGCCAAAAATCCTGAAAAAATGGTGGGGTTAACCACATTGATAGGGTTAAGTGCGATGTTTGTAGGTATTACTCTTGCATATATGCTTGAATTAAAAGCAGCTCCAGTGGTGGTGTTGGTAGCGTTTAGTCTATTTATTTTAGTGCTTTTACCAAAATGCCTAAACCGTTTTGATAATGTTTAGCAAATGAATTAATTTAATATACAAGACCCTTGCATAATGTGTATATGCTTCGGATTGCGGGCTTACGCATGTAAAACCAGTAGATCCCGTGTACAGTAGTAAAAATAACAGTTGCTATAATGTTGCCACTACATAGACGGTGACTTGAATATCCAGGCTTACCCAATCGCCAGAGGCGTCGGATTTTTTGCCAATGTCAAAACCCAGACGTTGTAGGGTTGTGGTACCTTCAAAAATGCTGGTATCCGATGTGGTGGTGATTGTGCCACTCAGGGTAACAGGTTGAACCAGTGATTTAATAGTTAGCTGGCCATCTATGGTGTAGGCTTCATTTTCAAGGTGAGTAAAATGGGTGGTTTTAAATGTTGCGCTTGGATGGTCTCCTGTGCCAAACCAATCAGGTTCAGCGAGCGTCTTGGTGTATGTTTTGTCATCTGTTGTGGCCGATGTCATATCAATATTAATAACGGCATTGCTTTTGTCCAGTTGCTGTGGATCAAATGTAATGACGCCACTCCAGTTGTTAAAATGTCCTTCAAAATCCCGTCCAGCATGTTGCCCGCTAAAGCGAATATAGCTTTTATCGTGGTTAATGGTCCAAGGGGATGCGTTACTGGTAAAAGGAGTAAGCCATAATAGGATAGCCACCAAAGGGAGCATGCGTCTAAGAACATCATCTTTTAAGTAAAAGTGATGCTTTAGGGCAGCAATAATATGTCCCGCTAATACCACCATCATGGCAATAGCAAGCCACTTATGACCTAACTTGCTGGCGTTAAACAAAGTTTCTTGGTCAATCAGTTGTACCGGAAGTGGGAGATGCGGCCATTCAAATAAACCAAAAATCATGGTGGGTAGGCCAAATGGACTTGAAGAGACCATCATCCAACCAATAAGTGGAATACTGATCATGAGTAAATAAAGCACGGCGTGCGCGGCGTGGGCTAATTTTTTTTCGTAAGGTTTAAGGGTATTGGGTAGTGCAGGTGGAGTATGAAAGATGCGCCAACCAAGCCGTAGCAAACTAAGTACCAACACCATAAGTCCAAGCGACTTATGCCATTGGTATGTGTCATAGGCCATGGCCTGAGATGCTTTGTCTTTAATAGCGTCAACCATCCAGATGCCAGATACTAGCTGCAATAAAATTGCTAGTGCAATAAGCCAGTGTAGCGTAATTGCAAACCGGGTATAGCGATTATTCATCTGTGGTACCATTAATTTAGTTTCTGATGAAACTCTAACTCTAGGGCTATTTGAACATCGTCACCAATATTTGGCACATACACGTCAAATCCCCATTGGCTACGTTTAATGGTAGTGGTTGCAGAAAAACCTAAGGCTGGTAGCCCTACAAACGGTTTGTTGTCATAAGCACCGTTAAAGTGCACGTCCAATGTAACGGGTTTGGTTACACCTAGCATTGTTAAATTACCATGTAATTTGCCGTTTGGGAGTGTGCCTTCAATATGTGTAGATTCAAAGGTAATATCTTTGAATTGGTTTGCATTGAGCCATTCTTCGTTTGTTGAAAGTTTTTTATCAAAATCTTTCTTTTCAGGGTAAGGGTAATCAGTCTTGATAGAAAGAGGATCAATAACGGCTTTTACCGAGCTATTATGAGGGTTCTTTGGGTCAAGTTCGATGGTTGCATCAAACTTAGTAAACCGGGCTGTATAATTGGATAATCCTATATGAGAGACTTTAAAGGTGATGCTGGCATGAGTAGGGTCAAGCTCATAAGTTCCCGCAGGCATTTTCTCAATGGGCGTATTGGGCGTAGCTAGAGCTGTAGCGCAACACAATGTTATAGCGCCAATAATAGATGCAAATAATTTCATGTTCGGTCATCCTTTTGTCTGGTTTTTATCAAGGGGGAGGTTGTTCTGCAAATACTTTGATTCGTGGTTCAATAATTGGCCATATCTGGCGCGTTGCAACCTCCAATTCATAGTGGCTTTGTAGATTAATCCACAATGCAGCTGGGGTGCCAAAATATTTTCCTAACCGAAGTGCCATATCCGCCGTAATAGAACGCTTGCCATGGATTACAGCATGCACTCTACTTGGAGGGACGTCAATGTCTCTTGCAAGTCGATTTTGGCTAATATTGAGTGGGGCCATGAATTCTTTAAATAGTACCTCACCTGGTGTAATTGGATCTAAAAATTTGGTCATTAATGGACTCCATATTCAGTGGTAAAAAGAAAGTTCGACCTTGAAAAAGGCCTTACCATGAATAGCGGATCGGTAAGTTCACTATACACTAATCATCATGAAGGATGCAAATTCTTTAGCGGTAATTTTTTAAAAAAAACGTGTTATACCTCTTGAATAGCTACTACCCCTGTCATGGATTTTATGTTCGCAATATCATTGGGACTTAAGTTCCGGGGTTTTGCTAATGAGATAGTAATTGTACGTCCTTCATGAGGAAGGCGAAAATGGATAGTGGTTTTCCCATTGGCATTTTGTTCTTGTAAAAGAGGGTGAAGTTTTTCAATGGTATCGGGGGTATCAACACAAATATGGTAACTCATAGCCATATTGCCTATAGCATCATCAATGGCCTGAATGTTGGTTGCGGTAATACGTGTGCCGCCTTCATCTTTACGTGCATCAGCATTAATAAGTACCAATGTGCCGGACTCAAGCAGGTCTTGTGCTCCGCTGAGCAGGTCTTCATCATAAATAGATATTTCAAAAATACCGGTGGGGTCTGAGATATTCACATTTGCAAATTTACCTCTGGGAGAAGAGCGCATCCGCTTAGAAATAACGACGCCAGCTAATGTGACATTGGAGAAGCCTTCGTCAAGTGATGTGTCAAAGTTGCCGCAATAAATGACATTAAGGCGATTTGCTAATTGTTTATATGCAAGCATGGGGTGGTTTGTGAGGTACAGGCCCATGGCTCCAAATTCTTCTTGAGTCCGTTCGGTGGATGACCAATCTTCAATGTCATCAAGTTTGGGGGTTGATTTTTCGGAGTCATCCATTAAGTCAAATAAGCTGCGTTGCATGCTTTGTTTTTCTTTGGCTACGCCAGAGCCATATTTAAGTAGTGTTTCAAGGTTATGATATAATTTTCTTCGATTGCTTTCCAGAACGTCTAATGCTCCAGAACGAATAAGATTTTCGAGTAGCTTTTTGTTGACCCCTTTATTGCCGGAACGTTCAACAAAATTAAAAATATCGGTGAATGCTCCGTGCGCATCCCGATCAGCACACACATGATGCATTGCTGCGCTGCCGACGTTTTTTAATGCACCCAGGCCATAGCGTATGGCTAATTTACCATCCTTGTTTATTTCAGGATTAAATAATGCATTTGAGTGGTTGATGTTGGGCTCTAAGATTGGGATATCGTGCGATTTAATGTCTTGGATAAAGCCATTAATTTTATCAGTATCATTGATCTCCAGATTCATTGAGGCCGCATAAAATTCTACTGGAAAATTAGCTTTCAGATATGCAGTGCGATAGGAAATCATCGCATAGGCTGCGGCATGTGATTTGTTGAAACCATAACCAGCAAATTTGGCTACCAAATCAAAAATACTACTGGCATGGTCGCGGTCAACCTTGTTTTTAACTGCACCATCGACAAATAAATCACGTTGTTTATCCATTTCGGAAGCAATTTTCTTGCCCATAGCTCGACGTAATAAATCCGCGCCTCCAAGACTATAGCCTCCCATTACCTGCGCAATTTGCATAACTTGTTCTTGGTAGATAATTACTCCATAAGTTTCCTTGAGGATGCCTTCAAGCATGGGATGTAAGTAATCGGGCTCTTCAGTGCCGTGTTTACGTGCAATGTAGGACGGAATATTATCCATGGGACCAGGTCGGTATAATGAGATAAGCGCGATAATATCATCAATATTATCGGGACGCATCTTACGCAAGCAGTCGCGCATGCCGGCGCTTTCAAGCTGAAACACGCCCACCGAGTCACCTAAAGCAAGCATGTCATAGGTGGGACGATCATCCAGCGGTATTTTAGAGATGTCCAAATGCGTGCCGTTGGCTTCAATAAATTCACATGCTTTTGCAATTACGGTTAATGTTTTGAGGCCTAGAAAGTCAAACTTAACGAGTCCCGCGCTTTCGGCATATTTCATCGAATAACCGCATACGGGCATATCCGAGCGCGGATCACGATACACAGGTACCAACTCTTCTAGAGGGCGATCTGCAATGACAACTCCTGCTGCGTGTGTTGAACAGTGCCGGTTAAGACCTTCGAGCTTTAAACTTAAATCAATTAAGTGACCAATTTCAGGGTCTGAGCGTTGCATTTCACGCAAACTTTTATCCATATCGATGGCTTTTTGCAGTGTCACTGGATCGATAGGGTTAAACGGAATCATTTTACTTATCCGATCCACCTGACCATAGGACATTTGTAATACCCTACCTACGTCACGAAGTACCGCACGTGCTTGTAATTTTCCGAAGGTAATGATTTGGGCAACTTTGTCTTCGCCATATTTTTCTTGAACATAGTGAATCACACGTTCGCGTTTCTCTTGGCAAAAATCGATATCAAAGTCGGGCATCGAAACCCGTTCAGGGTTCAAGAAACGTTCAAAAAGCAATCCAAAACGTAATGGATCCAAATCGGTTATTTGTAAACTCCATGCCACAACCGAGCCTGCTCCTGATCCCCGACCAGGGCCAACCGGTACATTATTGGCAACACTCCAGCGCATAAAGTCTGATACAATCAAGAAATAACCCGGGAACTTCATGTCAATAATCACATTTAGTTCATATTTCAAACGCTCCCTGTACGGTTTTGCAGCTTCTTGTTTTTGTTCCTCACTCATATTGGCGGACCAAACATGATCAGCAAGTCTTTTTTCTAGACCTTGTGCCGCGACATCTTTTAATGCTTGGGCTTCATCCCCTTGGCCATAATGAGGAAGAATAGGAGCACGTTTTGGTGACATAGCCGCACAGCGCACTGCAATAACACCCGTGTTTTCGATCGCTTCAGGCAAATCGGCAAATAATTGTTTCATTTGCCGGGTTGATTTAAAATAATGCTCGGAATTAAGCTTACGTCTGTTTTCTTCTTCTACATACCTACCTTCAGCAATACATAACAGTGCATCATGAGCCTCATGCATGTCTGCAGAAGAAAAATAGACATCATTGGTTGCTACAAGTGGTATGTTATGTTTGTATGCAAGGTCTATAAAATGCGGTTCTGTTTGTTGCTGACTTGGCAATCCATGGCGCATAATTTCAATATATAAGCGATCGCCAAATATGGTGAGTAGTTGCAATAATAATGTTTCAGCATGTGCCAGTTGGTCTTCAAGCAAATAGTGACCAATGGGGCCCTGGGCACCGCCGGTAAGTAAAATAAGGCCTTCATTAAGATCTGTAAGTAGGTCAAGTGTAACATGGGGTTTTTCATGTTCTTCGGTCTGTGTGTATGCACGACTGACAAGCTTTAACAGGTTATGATAGCCGGTTTCATTTTTAGCAAGTAGTAATACTGGGTCGTAAGTGGTGGTTTGTAAGGAGCTTTCGTGCCGGCATGCAATTGGTAGTACTGCTCCGATGATTGGCTGAATGCCATTTTCTGACGCAGCAAGTGAGAATTCCAGTGAGCCAAATAAATTGCAGCTATCAGTAATGGCAACTGCTGGCATGTTATGCTTTTGGCATAATCCTATCATGTCTTTTGGTACGATAGCCCCTTCGGCGAGCGAATATGAACTGTGGACTCTAAGGTGAATAAAGTCAGCGTAGGGATCGGGCATCGATGTTATACCGACAAATTAGAAGTTATGCAGAGGTCTTTTAAAAGGAGTTTCCTACGCTAATGGTTTTCATTTTGCCTGTATAGTATTTTTTTAAAATTCATAGATGAAATACGGTCAAAACAGCTAAGTGATACCCAAAAGATAGCTGGCTAAACCAGTATCTGTAAAATAAAGCTTAAAAGATTTGGTGAGGCGTTTGCCAAAATTTTCAAAGTAAGGTTGTAGGCGAATAACTAAAAAAGATGCTTCAAAAATACACAAAATCAACTGTGTTTTATACAATATGGAAGTTCAACTTCCATATTGTATAAAATGGCTATTCAAATAATGCAACGTTTCCACCAATGGCGGAGATATTGACACTATAGGTACGTTCATTCATAAACCGTAATAAATAATGAGGCCCACCTGCTTTAAAGCCCGTTCCGGATAGATTTTCGCCACCAAAAGGCTGAACGCCAACAACGGCTCCTGTCATAGAACGGTTGACATAAACATTGCCGACATGAGCTTTATTTTTAATATATTCACAGGTGGTTTCGATACGGCTTTGAATGCCAAGGGTTAGTCCGTAGCCATAATCATTGATGTGGTCGATAATATCATCTAATTCGGATACGTCATATTTGATTATATGCAACACAGGTCCAAAAACTTCTTCCTCAAGATCGGCAATATGAGAAATTTCAATGGCCGTAGGTGCGATAAACGATCCAGGAAGAGTTTCATCCATGGGTGATTGGTGAAGCAATTGCCCTTTTTTCTTGTATTGGCGTATATGTTTTTCAATGGTCTGTTTTGCATTATCATCAATAACTGGGCCAATATCGGTCGCGAATGATTCGGGGTTACCAATGCTCAAGCAGTCCATCGCACCCGTAAGCATGGATACAAAGTCTTCATAGATTTCACTTTGAATATACACAACTCTACATGCAGAGCAGCGCTGTCCTGCACTGCCAAAAGCAGATAACACAACATCATCAATGGTTTGTTCTAAAAGAGCACTACTATCGATAATCATTGCATTTTGGCCGCCTGTTTCAGCAATCAAACTAGCAATGGATACGGGTGCCTTGCGGTTTGCTAATGTTTGGGCAACAAGCTGTGCAGTTGAAGTGGAGCCAGTAAAGGCTACGCCAGCAATGCGTGGATCTGTTAGTACGTGCTTGCTAACTCTGCTGCCTCGTGCAAGAATTAACGATAATGCCTTTGGGTCAACACCTGCGTCAAGCATGAGATTTACTGCATAGGTAGCAATAATGGGGGTTTGTTCAGCAGCTTTGGCAATAACGCTATTGCCTGTTACTAAGGCTGCGACAATTTGTCCAGTAAAGATTGCAAGCGGAAAATTCCAAGGAGCAATACACACAAATATTCCTTTTGGATGCCATGACAAGGTATTTTCTTCTCCGGTAGGAGCGTCCATTAGGATATTTTGGTTCATTAGGTAACTAGCTTGGCGACTATAATAATAACAAAAATCAATGGCCTCGCGGATTTCTGATATGGCGTCATGAAGTGTTTTTCCGGCCTCACGCATTAACAAGCTAATGAATTGTTCTTGGTGATCTTCAAAATTTTGTGCGATTTTTTCGACTATTTGGCAGCGTTCGTGCAATGGTCTGACGGACCAATGCGTAAATCCGGTTTTAGCAACGTCAACTACAGACTGCAAGGTGCTACGCGAAGTTTTGTACACATAGCCTAAATGTTGCTGTTGATTGTGCGGACTAAATACTTTGCGATTGGAATTACTAGATGTTTGCTTGTGTCCAGCCACGATGCTATGAGCATCATGAATAATATTGGATTGCGCGATTAAGGATGTATGTAATTTATCCATAGCAAGTTGATTGCCAATATCAACACCACTAGAATTGGGACGGTCTTCATAGATAGCATAGGGTTCATTGATTTGCGGTGGTTGGTCAGCCATTAATTCGTGGCTGGCTGCATAGGTGGCTAAAGGATCTTCGGCAAGTAATTCTGAATCAAGGTCAGGGTCCGCTATTTTGTTTACAAAAGAATTATTGGCACCGTTTTCAATGAGTCGGCGCAGAAGATAAGGTAATAAATGATGGTGTTTACCGATGGGTGCATATATACGGCATTGATGGTGACTTTTGAGTATATGCTCGAAGATTTTTTGTCCCATGCCAAATAAACGCTGAAACTCAACACTTCGACTGCCGGCCATATGTTCAATAGCAGCGATGGTATGTGCATTATGTGTAGCAAATTGTGGAATAATACGGTCTTTGTATGACAGCATAGCATCAGCACACGCAAGGTAAGAAATATCGGTGTGATGTTTTTGAGTAAACACAGGGTAGGTGGGTAGCCCTTCTACCTGGGAGTGTTTGATTTCCGAATCCCAGTAAGCACCTTTGACTAACCGAATTGGTATTATCGTGTCATGCATGGTAGCAATATTTGCTATAGCGTGAATGGTGCTAAGAGCTCGTTTTTGGTAGGCCTGAACAGCCATACCAAGGCCGTTATAGCCTTTGCACCCTTCCTGACCAAGTAGGTGGGATAGGATGTGCAATGTAAAATCAGCTCTGTATGCTTCTTCTGCATCAATGGTAATACTAATATTACTTGCTCTGGCAATGGCAATTAACGTGTTGATCATGGGTGTAAGTGCAGATTTGGCTTCATCTAGCTTTGCCCATTCGCATCGTGGATATAATGCAGAAAGCTTAACCGATATGCTGGTGCCTTCTTGGCCTTTCATCATTTCTAGAAGATGAAGGTATTGGTCGTAATAATGTCGTGCTTGGTCTTTGGTACGTGCGCCTTCTCCTAACATGTCAAACGACATAAGGTAACCTTGTTTCAGGTATGTCTGGCTACGTTCGATGGCTTCAGACTCATCTTGTGCAAGTACAAAATGGTCTGCAACATAACGTACGGAAAACTTAATGGCTTCTCGAACAATGGGGTCTGAAAATTGACTAAATTTCCCTAAATTAGACAAACGTTCTGCCATGTTAAGCCCCAAGGCAGAAGCATTAATAAGCATGGATTTGCCAAAATTCAGATGCTTGCTAAAGTCGGTGCCTTTGAGTTTGTCATGAATCAATGCGTCAGCAGTGATATTATCAGGAATTCTAATGAGTGCTTCTGCTAAGCACATAATGGCAAGGCCTTCTTTGCTACCCAGGCCATACTCATTAAAGAAGCTTTCAACACTCGTGGCATTAGGATTTTTACGGATGGTTTGAATATATTGATGAGCAATGTCGCTAACTGCTGGGCCATCATAATCACTTTTTTCAACAGCTTTTATAAGCTGTTTAACGCAGTTATCCTCGCTTGCATACGCGTTGCGGCTACTTTCCTTGATAACGTCAGCATCCTTCATGGTGCCAATTCCTCCCTTAGTTAACCCGAAGTTAATCTAGCGAGTTTTACCAATGATGAAAAGGAGGAAATAAGAGTAAATGATAATTCTAAGGAGATTGCATACACCATGGGCTGTGGACTTGTTGGTCACTACTTCCTACTGGTCTACCGCTAGCCCCATGCAAAGTGGAAGGGTGGTGAGCAGCGGGCCGTTGTGTAGATAAAGTTGAATACCTTGGAGGTTGCGTCGTTGTTTGTGCTAGTTGATCTTTGAGTCTTTCTATTTCTTGTTCTAATATGGCGACGTTTTCTTGCAGGGTATCTTTTTCTTGTCTCAGCTCAGTTGCATATTTGTGTTGGCGCCTTCCATCCATTGGTCTGAAGGGTATGTGAGCACAAATGTCATCACAAGTTATATCACTATCTGCAAATACCTCAGGGTTGGTTAATTGATTAAAAGTTTGGCCATTCTTGCCAGCTATTGCAACAACCGCTTTATCGGGGCTGCCATTATATTTACGAGATAATTCATCAACAACGGTAATAAATGTATCCGTAAGGCAAAATCGGTATTTCACATCACGCAAAGAAACATATTGGGTATGACCGGGTGTTCCGTTACTTACCAACAGATGTACAGATTTAATGTTGGGGTTGTCAAAACATGCTTGTATTAAAGCTTTCCAAATTATTGTCATGCCATCAGGTGTTATATTGCCCGACCGTCCGCTGGGTACATAGCAAGTGGTTAGATCCACTTCTTTAAATGCGGTACATTGTTGAAGGTAGCTAGTAATTTTTGCAAGATAAAGCTCATTGAATTTAAATATGTCGATGTAGTCTATACCAGCTTCTTCAGAGCTGGGTGATTTGAAAGAAAAACGAGTATTTCCCGAAGTTTCATTGCTTTCTATAAGTTCATCAACATAATCACGAGCCCTTGCCATACTAAACTACCCTATCGTTATAATTTCACTACTAAAATTCATGAACTAATAACGCATTTTTGCGCCTTGGTCAAGATTAACCTTGTCTATTAAGGTTTGGGTCTCAATGTAACGTTGACACTTGTGGGACTATGTCCTATAATGCAAGGAGAACAAGGTGAAAAATATTACAATTAAAACATTAAGAGCATTTGATAAAAAATCTAACAAATTAATGACCAATAAGGTTTTAGAAGAGTTATATGATTATCTGTTATTGAATCCAACTTCTGGTGACCTTATTAAAGGAACTGGCGGGGTGAGGAAAATTAGATGGAAAACAGGTAAATCAAACAAGGGCAAGAGCTCTGGTGTTAGGGTTATTTATTACTATGATAATGACTTGTTGATTATTTTGTTAAGTTTATATGCCAAATCGGAGAAAGAGAATCTAACTATCTCTGAAAAGAACACAATTAGGAAAATTTTACCTCAAATAATTTCAAACATGAAGGAAGATTTATAATGTCGGATTTTGGAAAAGAGCTCATTGCCGATTTGCAGGATTCTTTATCATCTAATGATAAAGGGCGTACTGTTAGACCTTCGCCTTCAGATATTAAGGCAATACGTGACCAACAAAATATGAGCCAAAGCAAGTTTGCTCAAGAGTTCCATATAAATATTGAAACTCTTAGGGCTTGGGAACAGGGGAAAAGAACGCCTGACTCTGTCAGTACAGCGTTCTTATATTGTATACAGAAGCAGCCAAATATAATTAAAGATATACTTAATTCCTAGGGCTTCAAGTCTATACCATTACCATGCCGCCGTTAACGTGTAATGTTTGGCCCGTTACGTACGCAGCTTCATTACTTGCTAAATACACTACGGCAGAGGCAATGTCTTCGGGTTTTCCAAGTTCACCAGAAGGAATGTTGGCTGTGATGGCAGATTTTTGATCATCATTAAGTGCATCGGTCATGGCAGTTTTAATAAACCCTGGGGCAATACAATTAATAGTGATACCACGCGATGCAGCTTCTTGGGCAATGGATTTACTCATGCCAATCATGCCAGCTTTTGAGGCTGCATAGTTGGCCTGGCCAGGATTTCCTGTAACACCCACCACCGAAGTAATATTGATAATTCTACCCCAACGACGTTTGAACATTTTTTTAAGTGCGGTTTTATTGAGCACAAAAGTAGAAGATAAGTTGGTATCAAGTACATTTTGCCATTCATCGTCTTTCATCCGAAGGGTAAGGTTGTCTTGGGTAATGCCTGCGTTGCAGATGACAATGTCAACCTGTCCAGCAAGTTCTTCTGCTTTGGCAAAAAGTTCAGATGTTTGCTCTTTATCAGAAAGGTCGCTAACAAGTACGTGCGCGCGTTCGCCAAGTTCACTTGCGAGTTCTTGGAGCACTTCTTGGCGACGACCAGTTAAAATAACAGTGGCTCCTTGAGCATGAAGTGATTTAGCAATAGCTTGGCCAAGCCCGCCAGTTGCTCCAGTTACAAGAGCAGTTTTTCCATCTAGATTAAACATAAGATCATCCTTTTTTCTTAAAGTGTTTCAATGTAGCTTTCAATATCCTCGGGGGTACCTATACATGTAGTAGCTATTTCCTTATCGATGCGTCGCATAAGACCTGCTAGCACTTTACCAGCACCACATTCAACCACATGATTAACATTTTTTTCAGCTAAATGAAGCATGGATTCACGCCAACGTACCATGCCTGTAACCTGATCTACCAACAAGTCTTTGATAGTTTGTGGGTCGGTTACTTCACTGGCAGTGACATTGGCAATCAATGGTACAGAAGGAGAAATAACATTGGTGCCTGCCAGAGCATCTTTCATCACGATAGCAGCTGGTTCCATCATGGTGCTATGAAATGGTGCACTTACTGGAAGTTTTACAGCACGTTTGATGCCTTTTTCTTGAGCAATGGTAATTACTTGATCCACTGCTGCCATTGCGCCACTAACAACAACTTGTCCACCACCATTATCGTTGGCTGCTTGGCACGGGCCTTTAGATGAAGCTTGATTGGCAATATCTTGTGCTGTCTCAAAGTCGGTGCCCACAAGTGCTACCATGCCGCCTTGTCCTGGAGGAACAGCTTCTTGCATGGCAGTGCCTCTGGTACGCAAAAGTCTAGCAGTATCAGAAAGACTAATGGCTCCTGCTGCGCACAATGCACTATATTCACCCAAAGAATGACCGGCAACAAATTGACAAAGCTCTTGTATGGATTTGCCGGATTGTTTTTCAAGTACACGGGTTACTGCAACCGAAACCGCCATAAGCGCTGGCTGGGCGTTACGGGTGTCGGTGAGTTGATCTTGGTCACCTTCAAACATTAATTTGGATAAATGTTGGTCTAGGGTGTCATCTACCTCTGAAAAAACATCTCTTGCTTCTTCAAAGCTTTCAGCTAGTGCCTTACCCATACCGACGCTTTGTGAACCTTGACCAGGAAATAAAAATGCTATGCTCATAAACTAAATCCAAAATTATTGAAACGGACTGAATCATATAGTTCATTTCGAAACAATTTGCAAATTTCAAACCACCCTTTAGTATGCTTTATTATGTTTAGGATTATTTGCTTAGTTACCACCATTTTGTTAATCTTGCCTTTGGCAGGACGTGCTAACGTTGGGCCTCTTAACGATGAACAAATTGAGCTAGTTCAGCAGGCATTAAAGCAAGCTTCCAAAAAGCATTTTGCGAGTGCTATTGATATTGCTGCAAAAACCAATAGCCAGTTGGTACAAGATTTAATTTATTGGCGTTGGTACCAAAGTGGTACTAAAAACTATACCTACAAAGAGGCAATAAGCTTTGCT
Organism: uncultured Alphaproteobacteria bacterium; assembly: GCA_937907045.1. Lineage (GTDB taxonomy): Bacteria > Pseudomonadota > Alphaproteobacteria > Rickettsiales > UBA6187 > CALCTU01. The sequence goes on along the minus strand of CALCTU010000156.1, from coordinate 6,673 downwards.
AAGCGTTATCCACACTGGCCGCAAAGTGATCGTATCGCGACATGGTCAGAATATGTTCTGGAAAAAAAGACGCCGCACTATCTATTATTACAATATTTTGCCCATGAAGACCCAAAAACCAGCTACGCAAAAGAATTGCTACTAGAAGCATTGGCAAATTTGGAGCCATCTTCACCACAAATACAAGCGCGTATGAAGCGTTTAGTAAGGCAAGTGTGGAAAGATAGTAATATGAAGCGTAAACAAGAATTGGCATTCTTGAGTGCATATAAACAATTTCTATCACATGATGATCACGTAGCGCGGATTGATCGATTGCTGTGGGATAAACGTGCTACAGCCGCCAAAAGATTATTTAATTTGGTACAAGAAAAGTATCAGCTTACGTTTAATGCACGTATTTTGCTGATGCGTGATAACCCAGCAGCCAGTTCGGCTATCAAAAGAATGCCAACAAACATGCTAAATGATCCAGGGTTTTTGTATGAGCGTGTTTCGTGGCATATGCGTCGTCAGCGCTACCAAAGTGCGTTTGAGCACCTCAAAGATGTTGCAACAACCCAGCCATACCAGGAAAAATGGTGGCAGATCAAGAAGCGTCTGGTAAGAGAATTTTTGCCTTTAAAGCAGCACAAGCAAGCTTTTACTCTCTCAAGTGGCAGTGGTAATTTACCGGATACTCCCGAATTTGCGGAATCGTCCTGGCTTGCAGGATGGTTAGCATTACGTTATTTAAATGACCCTACACAAGCCTATGAGCATTTCTATCGAATGTTTCAACATGTGCGGTTCCCGATATCACGTGCGCGTGCGGCATATTGGGCTGGTAGGGCGGCCTCTGCTAATGGCAATAAGCATATTGCCAATAATTGGTATACCATTGCATCGCATTTCCCTACCACATTTTACGGCCAACTTGCTTATATTGAGCGATTTGGTGATGAGCCGCCTATTATTCCTCATTTCCCTATTCCTACTGCTGAAGATCAACGTGTCTTTAGGCAAGATGAAATGGCAACATTGGCAAAAATTTTGATTGATGCAGGGCACCCAAAAACTGCAAAACAATTTATCAAAGCTGCTATTAATCACAGTGAAACAGAAGGGCATGCTGCCCTTATCAGCCTTATTGGGAATCATGCTAAGAATAAGGCGCTTTCGGTATATGCTGCAAAACAGGCAGAACAAAAAGGCCTTATTTTTACAGAAAGTGGATTTCCTTTCTTATCTAAGATGCCAAATTCGCAAGTTGGCGATTCCCTTATTCTTGGTATTATTCGACAAGAAAGTCGTTTTGACCCTAAAGCTAAAAGTTCAGCACATGCACTTGGTCTTATGCAGCTTCTTCCCTCTACGGCTAAGCGTATGGCACGCCATAAACGATTACGCTATACCTATGGAAAACTTCGTGCGGACCCTTATTTTAATGTAACATTGGGCGCATATTATATTGATAGATTATATAAACGTTTCGATAATTCGTATGTGTTGTCAATTGCGTCGTATAATGCGGGTCCCACAAATGTACGTCGCTGGATTAAAGAAAATGGCGATCCCCGGCAAATGAACGATCTTTATGATATTCTGGATTGGATTGAAAATATTCCTTTTAAAGAAACACGTAATTATGTCCAGCGCGTGCTAGAAAATAAACAGTTCTATCAGTATGTTATGAATCAGCAGGGGCTTACGTTAGCTGCTGATGTTACTTCTTCAACAATATTTGATTAATTGCCGACTATTCTCCAGTAAAATGGAGAAAAGTCTTGACTATTCTCCATTTTACTGGAGAATAGTCAATAAAGCAAAGCAATGAGTTGGGTATAAATGAAAAGATTGCAACAACATTATATTATCCAGGACCTAAAAAAGAAAATGGTGGTTATTACTGGTCCAAGGCAGGCAGGTAAAACCTGGCTCGCACAAAATATTGCTTCAACATATGGGAATAGCACATACCTTAATTATGATGACCAGGATCATCGAGCCATTATTGAAACGAAAGCATGGTTACATGATACAGAGTTATTGGTGTTAGATGAGCTTCATAAAATGCCTATGTGGAAAAATTACTTAAAGGGAGTCTATGATACTAAGCACAAGGAATTAAATATTTTAGTAACCGGAAGTGCAAGACTAGATGTGTATGATCACATGGGAGATTCAATGGCGGGTAGATATTTTAGACATAGATTATTGCCCTTATCGTTATCGGAGCTTCATTACATAGGATACCAAGCAACGTTAAATGATCTGTTGGCTCGAAGTGGTTTTCCAGAGCCCTTTTTAGAACATGATGAAATAGAAGTTGAACGCTGGCGGCAGCAATATTTTGCAAGTTTACTTACTACTGATTTACTTGAATTTGGTTCTATTAATCATATTAACAGTATGCGTACAATTCTAGAACTATTGCGGCGTAGTGTGGGTTCGCCTATTTCCATGCAATCTATTGCTAGGGATGTAAAATTATCTCCTACTTCGGTTAAGAAGTATATTGATATTTTGGAAGCGCTGTACATCATTTTTAAAGTGACCCCATATTCAAGAAATATTGCTAGAAGTATACTTAAAGAACCAAAGATTTACTTCTTTGACTCTGGAATGGTAATAGGTGATATTGGTGCCAAAATTGAGAACCTAACAGCATTCTCATTATTAAAATATTGCTATGGGCTAACTGACTATAAAGCGCAAACTCATAAGCTTCATTATTTGCGTACTAAAGATGGTAAAGAAGTTGACTTTGCTTTAGTACATGATCAAGAGCTAATCTGGTTAATTGAGGTAAAACATAAAGATAAAGATATAAGCAAGCACCTAAAATATTTTTGTAACAAATACCATGTATCTGGAGTTCAGGTGGTTAAAGAACTGGTCAGTGAATATCAACAGGATGAGATACAGGTTAGAAACCTAGAGGATTATTTAAAAGGCTTAGCATTCTAGGTTATCCTTCTTTTCCATCAACTCTAAAAGCCTGGTCTCTGACTGATCAATAAGTTTCTTAACTTCATCAAGGCGCTTTACCTTGCTAGCAAATCCATCAGGGTCGCTGTTGTATAGTTCACTGTCTGAGAGTGCTTCGTTTAGCTGTGCTATTTCTTTCTCGTACGTCTCTATTTGAGCAGGTAGGTGCTCAAGGTCATAGGTTTCTTTGTAGGAAAGTTTGATCTTTTTTGGTTTTGTGGGTTGCTGTTTAGGGGGCGTCTGTGGTTTTTTTGTATCTGGGTTAGAAGGTTTATCAGCAATGCGGACATAATCGTCATAATTACCAATACAGTGAACTACGTTTGCATTGCCTTCAAATACTAATAATTGGCTGACGGTTTGGTCCAGAAAATCGCGATCATGACTCACCACAAGAAGTGTTCCTTGATAATGACAGAGCGTTTCTTCTAGCATGTCCATAGTTTCCATATCCAGGTCATTAGTTGGCTCATCCAGGATAAGAAGATTTTTTGGATTGGCGAGAACCTTAGCAAGCATCAGTCGGTTTTTCTGTCCACCAGAAAGTGTACCTACTTTGTCTTTGGCTATTTTGGGATCAAATAAAAAGTCTTTTAAGTATCCACATACATGGCGTTTTTTGCCACCAACTTCTATATAGTCGCCACCTTCGGGACATAATGTTTCCCATAGGGTTTTACTATTATCAAGTGTACTTCTGTCTTGATCAAAGTAAGAAGGTTCAATAAATTTATTAAGTTTTACTGTGCCAGAATCAGGTTCGATTTGTTTGAGCAACGATTTAATAAATGTACTCTTTCCTGAGCCATTTTTACCTAAAATACCAATGCGATCACCGCGCATAATTTTAAAGCTAAAGTCTTTTAAAATAGGCACAGTGCCATTTTCAAAGCTCTTAGATGCACGGTAAAATTCACACACTAGTTTTGAGGCAACATCGTGTTGGTCATGATCAAGCTTTACTTCCACTTTTTTTGTGGCTTGACGAAATCGCGATTGGTCATGCTTTAACTTTTCGCGCTCTTGATGCATCAGGTCAAGGCGACGTACATTTCGTTTGCGTCTTGCTTTTACTCCGCGGCTAGCCCATTCAACTTCACCTGCCAATATTCGTTGTCGGTTTTCAAGTTCACGCGCTTCTTGCTCTAGTAACATACCTGACCATTCGTCAAAATATTTAAATCCTTTAGGGCATACTCTAACTTTCCCGCGATCCAGCCAAAAGACTTTATTGGATATTTTTTCTAAGAAGCGTTTATCATGGCTAATGCATAATAATGCGCCCTTATAGCTATTTAACATGCCTTCTAACCATTCAATAGCTTCAATATCAAGGTGATTGGTTGGTTCATCTAATAGTAAAATGTCAGGCTGTTGAATAAGTGACCTGGCAAGGGCGGCACGTCGTAATTGTCCGCCTGACAGAACATTCATTTTTTGGTTTTCTTCTAAGTCAAGTGGGCTGATGACCATGGAGACATAATACTGATTTTCATCTGTGCGATCTTCTTTGTCGAGTCCCTTAAATACAAAATCAAATACTGTGTCGTTTTTATCAAATGTAACTTCTTGCTGGAGAAAGCCAATTTTAAGACCTGGAGCAGTAATACGTTTACCTTCACCTAATTCCAGTTCATTGCAAATCAATTTCATGAGTGTGGTTTTGCCAGCGCCATTTTTACCCACAAGACAAATTTTGTCACCCGAGTGAATGTGTACGTCAATATCTTCAAATAACGGTTTGCCACCAAAGGTGACATATGCATTTTGTATACTAAGGACGGCAGGATTGGACATGTGATTAGATGATTGCTAGCTTGCAAATTTGCTGCACAATGGGCATAGTGTGATAAAAAATAGGACAACACTATATCCAGGAAGCGTAAGCAATGCAAGATCCTCTTAATTTGGTTGATATTCAGGCTATCACTCAAGAGTCGATGCGGTGGGTTCAGACTAATATATTATCAATTCATACGACCATTCAATTAGCTATGCTGGTGGTATTGCTGCTAATAACAAAGATGGTCCACCGAAGATTAGTAAAGCAATTGAGTGATGTGCCAAATACCCATAGGTTGGCTAAAGTAATTCCATTAGTACATCACTTGCTTTTTCCACTGATTGGTGTCGTCGTTTTTGGAATATATAACGTTGTGGCGAGCATTTATGGATTGCCGAATCAGGTTGCGGCTATTATCACGAGTTTATTAATTGCGTGGTCTGTCATTAGTACGGCGTCGTTCTTTTTGGATAACGGTTATGTAATGCGGTGGATTAAAATTACCGTAATTGGCATGCTTGCTCTTCATATGTTTGGTGCTTTAGGTCAGACTATTGAACTTCTAGATGGCTTTGGTGTAACCATAGGTGATACTCGTATTACCTTGTACACAGTGCTTAAGGGTAGCATTATATTTGCCATGCTATGGTGGATAACATCACGTATATCAAAGGTAACGGATAAACGTATTAAAAAAGCTAAAGATCTAACTCCTTCACTTAAAGTATTATTTAGCAAAGTCACTAAAATAACACTTTTTACACTGACTATTTTGATTGGGCTTAATGCCATTGGTTTGGATTTGACAGCTTTTGCAGTGTTTGGTGGTGCGCTGGGTGTGGGTCTTGGTTTTGGTTTACAAAAAGTGGTCTCTAATTTTATTTCGGGCATCATATTATTGACGGATCGGTCCATTAAGCCCGGTGATGTTATCGCAGTTGATGATACGTATGGTTGGGTGAATGCATTGGGGTTACGTTATGTCTCCATTATTACGCGTGATGGTAAAGAGCATCTTATTCCTAATGAGCAGTTGATTACCCAGCAGGTAGAAAATTGGTCTTTTACGGATAATAATATTCGGATACGTATTCCTGTGGGCGTGTCCTATAATACAGACCTCAATAAGGCAATGGACCTTATTGTTGAAGCTGCAAATGATAATCCCAGGGCGCTTAAGCAGCCGGAAGCTCGGTGCTTAGTAAGAGGTTTTGGTGACAGTTCAGTGGATCTAGAGTTGCGTGTTTGGGTTAATGACCCGGTTAACGGCATGGGCAATATTCAAAGTGAAATATTGCTGGCTATTTGGCATAAATTCCATGAACATGATATTGAAATTCCATTTCCTCAGCGTGATATTCATATTAAATCAGGTGCAAAAGAAGTCTCTTGTTAAGGGTTTCTTAAGGGTTAGAGCGTATACTTAGCCACACGAGCCCAATTTGCAAAAGTGATTATATATGAAAGAAGACTCACAATTTTATGCTTCCCAGCATGCTGATCCCGTGCCGTATGTTAAAAGAATGCTTAGTAGTTTTGGTACTGGACAAGCAATAAGCTCTGGTATTTTGTATGTGCAGATTGATAATATGTCGACTATTATTAGTAGTCATGGGGCTAAGTTTGCGTCTACTGTTCTAGAAAAAGTATGCAAGTCTCTTAAAGAGCAGGCCATTGACGCGCATGATATTGCCATTCAGGTCGATAAGGATCACTTAAATGTCATTATACAACATTGTGATGAAATGAAGCTTGAGACCAAGGCAAATGAAATATACAATTTTTTATTGAGCTTTGGAAATATTTCCGGTGGCACTCCAATACAATTATCAGCAACAATTGGAGGTGCTATTTTTACATCTATTGATATAGAGCCCAATGATGTTATTAACCAAGCATATATTGCGATGAATCATGCAG
>CALCTU010000155.1 GCA_937907045.1 uncultured Alphaproteobacteria bacterium | reverse complement strand
TTTGATATCAAGGCCGGCATATTCAAGCTCTATGCCGACCTTACGCATTGGTTCTTTATAATGTTTCATTATAATACTACTGATTCATATTCACCTACAAAGCTTCGCAAATCATTTGCCAAGGAAAAATATTTCTCCGAATCATGATGGTTTTTTTGAGGAATGCGAAATGACATGCTTTCTTCAACAAAACGCTGCTCTTCTTCTGCCATATCCCTAGCTTGGATAGCTGCTTGTGCAACATTTTCAAGCATCGAGACAACTTCTGTCTGAGATATAGGGCGACAATTATTGGCACTTTCCTTGATAGACTCTCTCACCTGTTTTAATCTATCTGATAACATATTATCGGAACATAAAATATGCTCATTATGCTCCATAATATGATCCAACTTCACAAACGCCTTTCCAAGTAAAACAGACTTTGTTTTTTCAGATAATGGCGCAACTGGAACCGTATGAATATGAACATTATGTGCTCCATTCTTATCCAGAATTTTCTGAGCACGCAGCTCGTCATCTATCGAAGGTGTCTGCACCCATAATAGTAACCCGCCATTCGCAATTTGGCGTCCAAAAAATTCAGCATATTTATCGCCCAATAGTTTGGCTAGCACTCCACCAACAACGGTACCACCCATTCCTCCAGCAATCATTGTGGTAACAAGCCCAGGCGCAGCAATCCCTCCGGATAATAAAATAGAACCAACCACACCTACGACTATACCACCACTGACTAATACTCCTTGACCAATACCTAATTCTTCTTTTTTAATGTCAGTGCCTCGTGGTACATTTGGATTATCTGCGAGTAATTCTGTTTTAACATCTTTACTCCCAAAGGATTCTTCGAGTGCTTTTTGACTTCCTAAAACACTAATTTGGCGACGTTCAAATCCATTTATTTCCAGATCATTCACCGCCTGGTGCATTGAATCATAATTATCAAATACCCCAACAGCTTCACGAATTGTGTTATATTCTTTCATGGCAATAACCTCCCAATATGTTAAGTACAAGGCAATAGCAATTTCAAGAAACAACTTTTGCCAACTGCTTTCATCATGCACAAATATGGGATAAAATTTCTATTTGCCTTTTTCACTTAGTTATAAAGAAACCATAAAAATGCCAGCATTTTTATTTATCAGCACTATAATCTTCAATTTTACGAGCAACATCACCAGGAGAGCCTGTGTATTTAGCAAACATCTGATAGGCGACCGGCACAATAACCAGTGTAAATAACGTTGCAGCAATCACGCCCGTAAAAATAACGACCCCAATAACAACACGTGTTTCAGAGCCAGCCCCAGAAGACAAAATAAGTGGAATGGATCCTGCTATAGTTGTAAGCCCTGTCATAATAATCGGCCGAAAACGGGTTGTTGCAGCCTCTATCAGCGCTTGTTGAAACTCCACCCCTTGATCTCGCAATTGGTTAGCAAACTCAACAATCAAGATCCCATTTTTAGCTGATAACCCCACTAACATAATCAGCCCTATTTGTGAGTATATATTTATTGAATAGCCAAAAAGATACAGCCCCAAAAGTCCACCTCCCATCGCAAGTGGGACAGTCAGCATAATGACAAATGGATGAATATAGCTTTCAAATTGTGCCGCTAACACCAAGAACACTACAAGAACGCCTAGAATAAAAACAAACCATACAGAATTACCCGAATATTTAAAATCTCGGCTTTGCCCTCTATAATCAATAATCGCCTCTGACGGCAAGTGTTCTTTAACAAGCGATTCAAGGTGCGCCAAGGCCTCTCCCAAACGATAACCTTCTTTCAAGTTCGCATCCAACGTAATGGATCGAATACGATTATAACGAGACAATGTTTGTGCTGCACCATACTCTTGAATATCAACAAGATTAGAAAGAGGTACTAACTGACCTGTACGATGGGACCGAACATAGATATTACTAACATCTGTAAATGAACGCTGCTGGCTACGGTCGCCCTCAACAATCACATCATACTCTTCACCATCATCAATATAAGTAGTAACATTTCTTCCACCCATCAGAGTCTGCAATGTGGCACCAATCTCTGAAAGCTGTACTCCTAAATCAGCAGCGCGATCATAATTTATTTGAAAGTCAATTTGCGGCTTTGTCTCCTTATAATCAGAATCTAGCCCTTCAAACCCTGGATTATTTTCTTCAACTTTTTGCAAGATAATATCACGCCACTGTGCAAGCGTCTCATAGGTGGTACCGCCAAGTACAAATTGTACCGGCTTGGATGTTCCGCCACCAAGCCCTTGGCGCATCACCGGAAATGCTCTGATACCCGGAAGATTCGATAACTCTTTGCGAACTTCATTCATGATCACACTAGCAGGACGCCGCTGTGACCAATCTTCTAGAATCACAATGGCAAAACCACTATTAAAATTCTCAATATTACCAAATCCTCGCGGAGCACGAATCAATAGACGTTTAAATTCTCCCTGATCCACATATTTCATTAACCGCTGCTCTATTTCTTCCATATAGTCTTTCATATATGCATAACTTGCCCCTTCAGGACCACTTACAACAACAAAAAAGGCTCCACGATCTTCGTAGGGTGTAAATTCTTGATCAATTTGTGGATAAATAATAACAGTGCCCAACAACATAATACCAAAGGCAATGCATATCATTACCGGTTTTGCCAATTCTTTGGTCAATAACTGTATATAAGCATCCCGAAATTTATCAATCAGTTGATCCATTTTATCAATAAGCCCAATACGAAATGAGCCATAACCTTTATCAGCGGGCGCAAGTATATTGGCAGCCATCATAGGACACAATGTGAGTGCAACAAATGACGAAAAACAAACAGCCGCCACAATAGTAAGTGCAAATTCCGTAAATAACCGCCCAATATCTCCTTCTAAGAACGTAATTGGGACAAACACAGCTACCAACACCAAAGTAGTCGCAATGACTGCAAATCCAACTTGTCTCGCTCCCCGGTAAGCAGCAATTAACGGTGATTCACCGTATGTTTGCATACGCCTAACAATATTTTCGAGCATCACAATGGCATCATCCACAACCAAGCCAATAGCCAATACCATCGCAAGTAAGGTCAGAAGATTAACCGAAAATCCCAACCAATACATAATAATAAAGGTTGAGACCAACGAAATTGGAACTGTCACTGCTGGAATCAACATCGCTCGAACACTTCCCAAAAAGAAGTAGATCACTATAATCACACAGACAATAGCAAAACCAAGGGTCTTGTATACTTCTGCAATTGAAGCTTCAATGAAGACAGCTGCATTGTAGCTTTCTTCAATGGTCATACCATCAGGTAAGTTTTTATTGAGACGCTCTGTCAACGCAATCACCTCATTGGCAACGTCAATGGTATTAGCATTTGATTGCCTCACAATACCAATACCTACCATTGGCACTTCATTTCCTCGAAATAGGGTTCGATCTTCAACCACCCCTAACTCAACGCGTGCGATATCACCTAATCTGATTAAGTAACCATCATCACCTTGTGCAATCACTAGTTGAGCAAAATCTTCAGGACGTTTAAAATTTCGATCTACCCTTGCTCTAAACATCAATTGTTCAGACTCCAATGAGCCAGCCGGCAATTCAACATTCTCTGATCGTAACGCTTGCTCAACATCACTTACACTCACCCCTCTGGCTGCAAGCTCTTGACGGTCTAACCAAATGCGCATCGCATAATTTAAACCACCGCCAACTCGTACCCTGGCAACACCATCTAGGGTAGAATATTGATCCACCAAAAATCGCCGGGCATAATCTGTAAGTTGTGGTACAGTCATACGATTACTTGTCAAATTACGCCAAATAATCACATCGTTATTACTGTCTGCTTTCTGAATTTGCGGAGGCTCTGCTTCATCTGGCAAATTATCTGCAATCCGACCAATACGATCACGCACATCATTAGCTGCATCGTCAATATCCCTGGTAATCGAAAATTCAATTGTTACGTTTGACTGTCCATCTTTTGATGTAGAACTAATGGCTTCAATACCTTCTATTCCTGCAATGCGATCTTCTATTACTTGAGTGATACGCGTCTCTACAACATTAGCCGAAGCACCTGGATACTCTACTTCTACACTAACTATCGGTGGATCAATATCGGGATATTCTCTCAACGATAAGCGATCAAATGACACCATACCAAATGCCACAAGCAACAGTGACACCACACTTGCAAGTACAGGGCGTTTAACAGAAATATCTGATAAAAACATAACTGGCTTACTCCAACAACTTAAGACCCTGACAATATTTCTGGAATAGATGCACTACCATCATCTTGGGCTTTAATGGTTACAGCCCCCCCTTCATTAAGACGAAACCCACCATGAGTAATTACTTGCATTCCTTGCTCTAAACCCTCAATAATCTCTACTTGACCAGCGAACCTCTTTCCCAAATGAACTGCTACCTGTTTGGCAACGGCGCCACCGTCTTCTTGCTGATCTGCAATCATCACTGTGTAATGATTTCCCTTAGTAATAATGGCTTCTTCAGGTATCACAGTCGCCATACGACGGTTCTTTTGAACCTTCACTCGCATTAACATTCCTGGACGTAATTTATGCTTATGGTTATCAAGCAGGGCACGTACCGAAACCGAGCGTGTAACAGGATCGACACGTGAACTGACACTTTGAATGGTTCCTTCAAATACGTCTTTTGGCCACGCACTACTGCGAGCCTCTATTTTAGCACCAATATTGAGCACTGGTAAAAACAATGCCGGCACCGAAAAATCAAGTTTCATTACCGAATCATCATCAATGGTAGTAATAAGAGTTCCTGGCTGCACCAACGCACCAACACTGATATTTCGTTGCCCCAACACACCGTCAAATGGTGCTGAAATTTGACGTTGCCTGACCCGTGACTCAATAGCATCCATACGCGCTCTAGCTGTTTGCAACTCAAGTAATTGTTTATCTAACTCTAACTGCGAAGCAGCACCTCTAGCAACCAGTGGCTTAAGTCGTTGAACCTGACGCTCCGCTTCTTTCAAACGTGATTGTTCTTCAACTTTTAAGGCCATTTCTTCTGCGTTATCCATCTGTACCAGCACTTGCCCATTACGCACTCGTTGACCATCCGTGAAGTTTACTATTGTAATGAGTTCTGTTACCGTAGCTGTAAGATCAACACTTTCATTGGCCTTCAAAGTACCTAAAGCTTCCATTTCATCATAAACAGACTTTCGTTCAACCTTAGCTACAATAACCGGCGTAGCAGGTTTTGCAGGCTTTGCTTCCTGAGCTTCAACATTCCAAGAAACTAACACCAACAACATTGCTATTAATTTGGCTCCCATATGGCTCACAACGCCTCCTCCTGACCCGCTTGATGACGAACAACTCTTCCACCTGTAGCACGATAAAGTGCAATACGCGTTTGCACCAAGACCAACCGCTGATCCACAAGGTCCCTTTCAACCGTACGCAATTCTTGCAGTGCATTTAGCACAGGCAAATAATCATCCACACCTTGGCGATATCGCGCTTCAGTTTCTTTGACAGTTGCATTTAAAATTTTACGACGTTGTTCCAATCGATCTAGAAATTCACGCTGACTTTTTTCTTGCGTTAAAGCATTTTCTACTTCCTCAATAGCTTCCAGATAACGCTGGCCAAAATTAGCTAACGCTTCTTCGTACAAAGCTTTATTCCTTTCAACTTCAGCTTTGCGTTTTCCCCAATCAAGCAATGGCTGAATAAAACTACTTGTAATCAACGATACGGGACCAGTAAAGGTTGCAGTATCACTAAAAACATATGAGCCATCTAAGCTAATAGATGGCAAGCGATCAGCAATTGCTTCACCAATGGCAGCATCTGATGCTACCAACTGAGCTTTAGCAACTCGTAAATCAGGGCGATTGATAAGCAAATCAACAGGCACACCAACAGGCGGAAGACTTGCGGCAAAATCAAGCGTCTCGTGATGATGTACCCGAGAACTATTATCAGGAGATTTCCCAAGAAGCACATCCAGACGATGTTCAAAACTCATTCGTAACGCTTCTGCATTAGGAATAAGGCTTTTGCTATCTGCTACACGACTCTGTTGTTGTAGCACTTCCACATAGGTTCCCACCCCATTGTTATAACGCAACTCAAGCAAGGCCAACAATTCTTGGTCTGTTTTTACTTGATCATGCAATAACGTTAATTTTTGTTGTGCAGCAATCGTTCCAAAATAAGCATTTGCTACCTCTGCTGCTAATGTTAATTTAAGCGCCTCAACGTTTTCAATACTTGCTTTCTCTTGCCATGTATTGGCCAAAACAGCTGAACCAACACGATCAAATACATCTATCTCCCAATCAAGTGCGACACCCGTTTCTGAAGAACCCCGTATTGAATCACTACCTCTGAACCTGGTATTAGCTTCACCGTCAACATTCACCTGCGGCAAACGATCACTACGAGTTTGCTTGGTCAGTGCTTGAGTCTGCTTAACACGTGCATAAGCCTGAGCAAGTGACAAATTACCGTCAATAGCCTGATGGATCAGAGCATCCAACACAGGCCGTTCAAATTGCTGCCACCATGCGCCCTCACCCGTTGAGAGTTCTTTTTGGGTGTTGCCAATTGAAAATTCTAAGGAGCCTTGCACAGGTGGCATAGCTGACTCATTAACAATATGCGGTGTGCAACCAAATAACATCGCCACACTACAGGCACCAATCATCACCCTCAAATAAGACACTTACAACGCTACCTTTTCTTGATTACAGAAACCCACCATAATCAATCACCCATAGAGTGACAACTTAAATAAATGTAACTTAGAATAATTTTAATTTTAGGTAACGACACCGCACACCGCAAACCAATAACAACCCTAATGGGATTCGTGCATGTCTTCTTCTTCGTATGACTCTTCTTCATCAACAATGCCATGTTTTGCCATACATTCATCAAATACATGCTGCCAACGATCTTCTCCGCCCTCTTTCTCGGCAACTTGGTTACACTGTTCATACACCTGATCATAAAAACTATCATCGTGATGATCACCTTCTGCCAGAGCAGGTAACGTTCCAAAAGCAAGAAAACCAGCAACAAGAATGTTATTAAGATATTTAAGATTCATTATTTTACTCTAAATTTAAGTTGCAACGTGTCGAACATTACTTCTTTCTAACGAGCAAAAACTTGATAGCGGTCAAGTTTTTTGCTAATCACCATTTACAGCCATAGCATTACGCTTTGCCCAAATTTAGTGAACGACTGATGAATTACATTGAACTACTCAAGACCATTCCGTTCTTTAATGGCTTATCACACGATGAGCTACAATATTTTGTCGGCAAGTCATACCAACAGCACTATAAAAAAAATGAACCACTTTTTAGCTACGGAGAACCCGCAGAAAAGTTCTTTATTATGCTTGAAGGCTGGATAAAACTCTACCGCACAAACAAAGACGGTGAAGAAACCGTTATTGCCCTTGTTACCAAAGGAGACACATTTAGTGAAGCAGCAACATTTGAAGGCTCTGACTACCCTTATAGTGCACAAGTAGTGGGTGGCAATGCTAGCACCTTAGTCCTGGAAGCCTATGCCATACGGGATAAAGTACGTCAAAATCCTAATATAGCACTGAAGATGCTTGCATCAATTACGCATCACTCAAATCAACTTAGCTTAACATATGAGCACATCAGTAAATTAACAACCGCTCAACGCGTCGGATGTTTCTTACTTAAACTCTCAATGGACAGAAATTACCAAACCAATTTACAGCTACCTTACAATAAATACCTTGTTGCTTCACGTTTAGGCATGAAGCCAGAAACATTTTCACGCTCCATGAAACGCCTAAATAACGACTTGCACATTAACCTTAAAGGACGCGAAGTTACGATACCAAATATTGACAACCTTCAAGAATATTGTGAGGTAGAATGCCTTAACGACGAAAAATGCAGCCTCGAAAAACGATTACTCTGCACCAATAAACAATGTGATGTTTATCGTATATTAAAATTAATGTAACCATACCATCTACTAGTCGTGAATGAAGTTGCAGGAAGCTTTATTAACAACTAGTATCAAAACCAATAATCAAAGCTACCGACAAAGAAACTGCTACCCTTATGTAGTAATAACGATTGACGTGATACGAACCAATGACACCTTTAGCCAATACCAACCAACTTATCATTCCGCCACGCACCAAAGATCTTGGTGGTTTTAGTGTACAACGCATTTTACCGTTTGCCCAAAAACGTAAGGTAGGGCCATGGATATTTTTTGACCATATGGGACCAGCTGACTTCCCTCCAGGAGAAGGCATTGATGTAAGACCCCACCCACATATTAACCTTGCTACCGTGACCTATTTATTTGAGGGTACCATTACGCACCGCGACTCACTGGGAACCTGCATGGACATCACACCAGGGGCAATTAACCTCATGGTAGCAGGCAAAGGCATTGTACATTCCGAACGCACCAATGACACCCTTAGGGCCTCAGGTCAACGCATGGAAGGCCTTCAATTATGGCTCGCACTACCAGAAGAACATGAAGAAATAGAACCCGCTTTTTACCACTACCTTGCCACGGATATTCCCAGCACACACGTTAATGACGTACCAGTACGCGTACTTATTGGTAACGCATTTGGCTTAACCTCACCAGTAAAAACTTTTGCTGACACACTCTATGTGGAAATTCGTATACAAGAAAATCAAACCATCGAACTACCCAAAGCCCAAGAAACAGCATTATATGTTGTAGAAGGCGAAATACTGATTCATGACCACATAATACCCAAACACCACATGGTTATTCTAGATAGTAGCAATCAATACATGAATGCCAGCAAAGACAGCCTTATTGTTATTATTGGCGGCCAGAAACTTAGCGAACGCCATCTATTTTGGAACTTTGTCTCTAGCCGCAAAGAACGGATTGAACAAGCTAAAGACGACTGGAAGCACATGCGTTTTGATTTAATTGAAGGAGATGATACCGAATTTATACCCTTACCTTAATACCAATAAATGCAAACTACAAACAATACATTATGACTACTCCTGCCTCACAAACCCGCTGCTTTGGCGACAAACCTGGCCAAGAATTTTACGCATCCTATCACGATAATGAATGGGGTATACCAGTATATGATGACCAAAAACTATTCGAGATGCTTATTTTAGAAGGTGCCCAAGCAGGACTAAGCTGGGAAACCGTGCTCAAAAAACGACAAGGTTACCGTGATGCGTTCCATCAGTTTGACCCTCAGAAAGTTGCTAATATGAGCGACACTGAACTAGAGACACTCAGAAACAACCCAGCGATCATCCGCAATAAACTAAAAATCTATTCTGCCCGTAAAAATGCACGCATATTTTTAACTATTCAACAAGAACACGGATCATTTAGTCACTACCTTTGGTCTTTTGTAAATGATACCCCGATTATTAATCACTGGCAGAAATTTGAAGATGTTCCTATTACCACATCTCAGAGCGATTTGTTATCTAAAGACCTTAAAAAACGGGGCATGAGCTTTGTTGGCTCCACCATTATATATGCTTATATGCAAGCCGTTGGACTGGTGAATGACCACCTCACTAGCTGCCATTGTTATCAAAAACACAATTAAAACTTGCATTTAACTTATAAATCGACTACACAGTTTGCGCAGAGTTTTCTAATCACTCTTAAGACACGCTTGTTATATGTATATTTTTATACGTAGTGTAAGCAATGCAAATGAAGAGTATTATTGATTAAGTATAACGACTCTTCTTTTTAATTGCTTAAAACATAAGGAGCAAGCATATGGCACAAGGTACCGTTAAATGGTTTAACTACACTAAAGGCTTTGGATTCATTCAACCAGATGAAGGCGGCAACGACGTTTTTGTACATATTAGCGCTGTTGAACGCGCAGGTATTGCAAATCTTGGTGACGGCCAACGTATCTCTTACGAATTAGCCGAAAATAAAGGCAAAAAATCCGCAGCTAACCTTAAAATTCTTGATGAAAACGCTGCATAAGCGTTTGGTTAAGTAATTTTAATTCAAGCTACACATTTACACAAAATTTAAGAAACGCACCACAGCCTGCTAGTTTTGGGTTGTGGGCGTTTTTTGTAATAAGGATACGTATGGAACATTTCTCCGCACTGGGGTTACCCGAACCTCTTATGCAATCGCTTGCGCGCTTGCAATTTAACGAACCAACTCCCATTCAAGCAAAGGCAATCCCTGTTGCATTAGATGGAAGAGATATACTAGGGTCTGCACAAACCGGAACTGGTAAAACATTGGCTTTTTGCATTCCTATTATTGCAAAATTAATGAGTAATCCGCGAGGATCAGCGCTCATCATCAGCCCAACACGTGAACTAGCATCGCAAATAAATAAAGCAGTTCATGACCTTTTGGGAAAAAAATCACCTCTTCGCACAGCTTTATTGATTGGCGGCGAGCATATGGGCAAACAACTTGATCAGCTTAAAAGGCGGCCTCGTTTATTTATTGGTACCCCTGGAAGGATTAACGACCACCTAAATCGCGGCAGCCTTGCGCTTCACGATTCACACTTTCTTGTACTAGACGAAACAGACCGCATGCTTGACATGGGTTTCTCGGTTCAAATTGATCAAATTATCAAATATCTACCTCAAAAAAGACAAACTATGTTGTTTTCAGCTACTATGCCAAAAAACATCATTAGCATGTCTGAGGCATATCTTGTTAATCCAGAGCGTATTGCAATTGGTAGCCCATCCGTTCCTGTTGACGCCATTAAGCATGAAGTTTTCCACGTTACCGAACAAGAAAAACACGCCAAGCTTACTGAACAACTCAACGAACGTCATGGTTCTATTGTGGTTTTTGTAAAAACAAAATATAACGCTGAAAAGATGGCTAAACGCCTTCGATCAGAGGGACACAGCGCCGAGGCTATTCATGGCGATCTCCGCCACAATAAACGTGAACGCGTCATTCAAATGTTCCGCAAACTTAAATTTCGTATTTTAGTTGCCACGGACATTGCAGCTCGTGGACTTGATATTCCACATATAGAACATGTTATTAATTATAATTTACCTCAATGCCCTGAGGATTACATCCACCGAATTGGACGTACAGCGCGTGCAGGAGCACAAGGTAATGCATGCTGCTTTGTTAGCCCAAACGAATCCAAGTTGTTTCGTGCAATTAATGCACTACTGAATCCTGATGAGGCACACTCCTCAAAGCCTCCAAAGAAAAACAAACGCAAGCGCTCAAGAAACAACCAAGCCAAGCAAGGAAACAATCCTGCTGCGCAAAAACAGAAAAACAATGCTCGAACCAAGCATAAACGGCCTTTTAAAGGCAAGAAGTCTTCTTCTCAGCCTAAAAAACAGGCCGCTTAGTTAGCAAAGCATGCACCTACACGATAATCTCTACACCCCTGCTAGATACATAGCGTTTTCCTTGTCAGGATGTAGAGATTATCACTTTTATCTTGCATTTTTCTGCACCACACATTAAATAGCTCGCAAAAATCATTCACCAAAGACATTATACGCGTAATTATTATGGATATAAGTAAAATAAGTATTGGCAATAATGCCCCAGAAGAAGTTAACGTTATCATAGAAGTTCCTTTTGGTTCATCTCCGATTAAGTATGAGTTAGACAAAGATTCTGGCGCATTAATAGTTGATCGTTTCTTACATACTTCTATGTCTTATCCATGTAATTACGGTTTTATTCCACACACATTATCCGACGATGGTGATCCTGCAGATGTGTTGGTTGTTGGTCGCAGACCCATTACTCCTGGCGCAGTAATTGCAGTACGCCCCATTGGCGCTTTGTTAATGGAAGATGAGTCTGGAATGGATGAAAAAATTCTTGCTGTTCCTGCATCACGCCTACATCCTTTTTATGATGATGTCGAGTCATACGAAGATTTACCTAAGATCCTTCTAGAGCAAATTGAGCATTTCTTTGCCCATTATAAAGACCTAGAGCCAGGAAAATGGGTTAAAGTTATTGGCTGGAAAGGCAAAGAAGAAGCCAAGCAGCTTATTAACGCATCAATTGAAAATGCCAAGGCAGCTTAATTTTAAAGTTGCAAACGTCATTTCCTTCTGGCATGTTCGAAACTGGATATTCGATCATTAAAAGAGGGGATGATTTTTTAAGATGCTTGATCTCAATAGTTTGATTATTATCAGCGGTATTGCTGCCATTATTTATGGCGTAGCAATGATTCGCTCGGTACTAGCTTCGCCTACCGGCAATAAAAAAATGGAGGCCATATCTGGCGCCATTCAGGAAGGTGCAAGCGCTTATCTTAATCGCCAATACACTACCATTGGTATTGTAGGGGCTATT
>CALCTU010000154.1 GCA_937907045.1 uncultured Alphaproteobacteria bacterium | reverse complement strand
GGAGCAACATATCAAGTTCCGGTTGAAGTAAGGCCAGAGCGCAGAGAGGCATTAGCAATCAGATGGATGATTGGTGCAGCTAGAAAAAGAAACGAAAATACGATGGTAGAGCGTTTAGCTGGCGAATTAATGGATGCGATTAATAGTCGTGGAACCGCAGTGAAAAAACGTGAAGACACTCACAAAATGGCTGATGCGAATAAAGCATTTAGTCACTATCGCTGGTAAAGTTGTAATACGGAGAATTGTAATGGCACGAGAATATCCCCTTGATCGCTACCGAAATTTCGGAATTATGGCTCACATTGACGCTGGTAAGACTACTTGTTCTGAAAGAATTCTTTATTACACAGGAAAATCGCACAACATTGGAGAGGTGCACGACGGTGCGGCCACCATGGATTGGATGGAGCAGGAGCAAGAGCGTGGTATTACCATTACGTCGGCTGCGACAACGTGTTTTTGGAATGGTCCGGATGATGGTCAGCAGTACCGTGTTAACATTATTGATACTCCAGGGCACGTGGACTTTACTATTGAAGTTGAGCGTAGCTTGCGTGTACTTGATGGTGCCGTAGCAGTATTTGATGGTGTTGCTGGTGTTGAGCCTCAATCTGAGACAGTGTGGCGTCAGGCTGATAAATATAATGTTCCACGTATGTGTTTTGTGAATAAGCTTGACCGTACCGGAGCAAACTTCTTTATGTGTGTTGGTATGATCAAAGAGCGTTTGGGTGCTAATGCGCTTGTGCTTCAGTTGCCAATTGGTTTAGAAGATAAGCTAGAAGGTGTGATCGATCTTGTACGCATGAAAGAAATTGTATGGAAAGATGAATCCTTGGGTGCTGAATTTGAAGTTCGTGATATTCGTGCTGACTTGTTGGATGAAGCGCAAGAATATCATGAGAAGCTTGTTGAACAAGCGGTTGAGCTTGATGATGAAGTAATGGAAGCATACCTTGAAGGTAATGAGCCAGATGTTGCGACACTTAAAAAATGTATTCGCAAGGGTACAATTGCTGGCGATATTGTACCAGTTCTTTGTGGTTCTGCCTTTAAAAACAAAGGTGTTCAGCCATTGCTGGATGCGGTTATTGATTACATGCCTGCGCCAGTAGATGTTGCTGCAATTAAGGGTATTAATCCTAAAGATGAAAGTGAAATTGAGCGTAAGAGTTCGGATTCTGAGCCGCTTGGTGTGTTGGCATTTAAGGTGATGACAGATCCATTTGTGGGTTCACTTACCTTTGTAAGAGTTTACTCGGGTATATTGAAGTCGGGTGAGACCGTGATCAATTCTACGAAAGAGAAGAAAGAGCGTATTGGTCGTATGTTGTTAATGCATGCAAATAGTCGTGAAGATATCAAAGAGGCTCATGCTGGTGATATTGTTGCGATTGCAGGCTTAAAGAGTACAACAACTGGTGATACATTATGCGATCCTAATGCGGTAGTAATTCTAGAGCGTATGGAATTCCCAGAGCCAGTTATTGAGGTTGCTGTTGAGCCAAAAACCAAAGGCGACCAAGAAAAGATGGCAATTGCAATTGGTAGGCTTGTTGCTGAGGATCCATCATTGCAAGTTCATTCTGACGAAGAAAGTGGGCAGACTGTACTAAAAGGTATGGGTGAGTTGCACTTGGAGATCATTATTGATCGTATGAGGCGTGAATTTAATGTAGAGGCCAATATTGGTGCTCCACAGGTTGCGTACCGTGAGACAATCACTAAGCCGTTTGAAATTGTGTATCAACACAAGAAGCAAACTGGTGGTGCGGGTCAGTACGCGAAAGTTAAAATTAACTTTGAGCCACTTGAGCCAGGAGGTGGCTACTTATTTGAAGACACTATTGTGGGTGGTAATATTCCAAAAGAATATATTCCTGCGGTAGATAAAGGAATTGATATGATTAAAGAAGGTGGAATATTGGCTGGATATCCACTGACAGACTTTAAAGCAACACTTGTAGATGGCGCGTATCATGATGTTGATTCAAGCTCGTTAGCGTTTGAATTGGCTGCTAAATCTGCATTTAAAGAAGCCATGCCTCAAGCTGGACCTGTACTCTTAGAGCCAATGATGGCTGTAGAGGTGATTACTCCTGAAGAATATATGGGTGATATTGTAGGAGACTTAAATTCACGTCGTGGTCAAGTAAGTGGAATGGAAGATCGTGGTAATGCCAAGGTGGTGACTGCAAAAGTTCCACTTGCATCGATGTTTGGTTATGTTAATACCCTTCGTTCGATGTCTCAAGGTAGGGCCCAATTTACGATGCAGTTTGAGAACTATGCCCAAGTTCCTCAGAATGTAGCCGAAGAAATTAAAGCAAAGGTTGCTTAACTTTAATGAACCATCATGAACAATATCTTTGCTGTTGATGATGAATTTGATTTTAACACATTATAACTAACGGGAGTTATTATTATGTCTAAGGAAAAATTTGAAAGGACCAAGCCGCACTGTAATGTTGGAACTATTGGTCACGTTGACCATGGTAAAACAAGCTTAACTGCGGCTATTACGAAGTTCTTTGGTGATTTCCAAGCTTATGATGCAATTGATAATGCGCCAGAAGAAAGAGAGCGTGGTATTACTATTGCTACTGCACACGTTGAGTACGAAACAGAAAATCGTCACTATGCCCACGTAGACTGTCCAGGTCACGCGGACTACGTGAAAAACATGATTACTGGTGCAGCTCAAATGGATGGAGCTATTTTGGTTGTGAGTGCAGCTGATGGTCCAATGCCTCAAACTCGTGAGCATATTCTTCTTGCTCGTCAGGTTGGTGTTCCTTCAATTGTGGTATTCTTAAACAAAGTTGACCAAGTTGATGATGAAGAGCTACTTGAATTAGTAGAAATGGAAGTTCGTGAGCTTCT
>CALCTU010000153.1 GCA_937907045.1 uncultured Alphaproteobacteria bacterium | reverse complement strand
CTAATCTCAAAATCTTTGCTAGTGAGCACCGAAAAGGGCTAACAGACCCTGAAACTCTAAAATAAAAGTGGTCATTTAATCTCTAGAGGCCAATTCTTATATTAAAAGTGGTCATTTGCCATTTTGGGTCACTTGCTTTGTTTGTACCCCGTGGCGTTTTCCCCCTCCTTCGGGGGGAATGGCTCTGATTCATAAAAACCCCCCTTGTTGATACTCGTTCTCAATAAGCAGATGCTTAAATAGGGGTGTTTCCGGCATGCTATGTGCTACCCTCTTGTGGGGGGTATGTTAAAATAGGTAATTACCTTATTGAGATTACCCCCTCTTGTGGGGTGTGCTACGAAAAAAAACTTCAGCCTATAAAACTAGGGGTTTAAGAATTATTTTGGAAAAATGAAAATTTTGTTGTCTCAATAAGAGAAGGCAATAAGCTGATTTTATCGACGTAAACCCTTGTAATCATTGGACTTACGGCAAATACCCCCCCAATGGGGATTTTCCTAAGGGTAGAGGCTTTACTTTTTCACTATTCACGAAAGTTAAAATTATGACATTCGCAACAATCACACAATCCGACAACGCAACCACCCATACCGCAATCCAACGTAGATGTAGACGTAACGAGAAATTCGTGAACACGCTCAAAATGGCGTCTGGGTGCTGTGGGTGTGGCTTCAAACCTCAGTCTGAAGCTCAATGCCGTCTATTAGATTTGAACCACGACGGTGGCGGTCGAGTAGGTGCATGGGCTGAAAAGTCAGTCGGCAAGTCTGCTGATGTTGCCCGTCTAGTGTGGTCAGGTGCCTCACTACAACGTATCATGGACGAAATCGCAAAGGGTGATTTCCTGTGTAAGAACTGCCATGTTATGGAACACGTCGATGCACCAACACGATTGCCCGAAACAGAGGCATACGCCGATAAAGAAATCGCAAAGTATTTTGAGAAAATTCAATCCTAGTGACCTAACGTGTCACACCCCTATGGTAAACTTGTATATATGAAAAGGAGATTTGATATGAAAAATTTAGGAACCGCTAACGGTTGGGCTTTAACTGGAACCCCTGTAGAGTACACGAAGCACGTCGCTGAGTGTGGTACTGAGTACGAAGCAACTATCTGCTTCATGGAATACCCTGAAGAGGGTGGCGCAATCAAGCGTCAACGCCAAGAAGTGCGGCGTCAGTACGATATGATAGTTATCCGTAAGGGTAACTGTTACCACAATCACACTTGTAAAGAGTGTGGTATAAGCTACGATGTTGACTCAGGCGGATAGTCTGAACAACATACACGGCAAACCATTTTAATTTCTTTTTTTTAAGGTAAACAATATGACACATAAAACACATACAATCGCCCCACTAGTAAACGGCGTCCGTCACCTAAGCGATATCGAAGTATTCCAATGCTTCAACGTCGAGATCGACGAACAGGGTCACGATCTGTGGGGGTATCGCAAAATAGCCGATAAAACAATCGGCAAGCGTGAAGTGCCCAAGCACGATAACCTGCCCCACGATCCCGGCTCAGATGAGCGTATTGAGTGGCTTGCGAAGTATTACGCTGAGCAAGTCGGGGGTGAAGAAAAATCCCCATTTGACCAAATAGGTTAAAGTTGGTACAATGAAATGGTCGATAATATATATAGGAAGGAAATGATATGAGTTATACAGCATACGAAATTAGACGAACAAAAGAAACCGCCACCGGCACACGTTACCTAGTGCGATGCAATCGGCTTGGTAAGTGGGCAATCTGTAGCTGGGTAGGCTCAGAGGGTAATTGTATGGGCAATCCTGAATGTCAGGGTCAATATGATTACGTCCTAAAGAAGTGGAATAAAATTATAGAAAGGAAAAGTTATGATAGTTGCAAATGAGAGAGCCCAAGATGGGCTAGAGTTGTTTGAGATTAACGGATCTCAAAGTTTTGAGATGACCAACGACACGCTGAAAATATGCGCCGATGACGACGGTACAATCTGGCGTTCTGTTCGTGGTCTAGATGTTTTAGACGCAGACGGAAATTGTGTATTCAGTTTGTCATGGTCTGAAAGTGGCGTATGCGGTACGCTACACAATGAAGATTTCAAGGTAAAGATAACGGAGGAGTTTTAATTATGGGTGAAGGTTATTATGGGGTGAGTGATGAGTTCATCATGTACGTTGTGGCGCCTGTGTTGGTGCTGGTTGTAGTATTCCCAATTAGAAAATGGATGGATAGACATTATGGAAAGTAAGATTAAAGTAGTAGTACTGTGCCTATTGGCACTGATCGCCGGTTGTGTATGTGTGTCTCTCACGATGGATGAGCCTGAGCCTATTAAGCTTAAGCCTATGCCGCCGGTCGAGACGCTACCCCTAGCCCCTGTTGTGGACTGGTCTAAGGTGGCATAGCTAGGGCCCGCCGCATAGCTATGTGGCCGCCCCTTGCCCCCCTGTAGTGGGGTGTACCAGCTAAGCCAAGCCGACGCGCGCCCTTGAAGAATAGCAAGGAATCTGGGATATTTTTTTGTTTTTGGTTAAGATTCTCAACCGGCTTTGCCGATATATATAGTAGAGGGAAACAGTAACTACTATAGGAGAATTGACTATGATTTATTTACTAACTGCCGCTTGCATTATTGGCATACTTGGGGCTGAAACTTTTAACAGATTTATTCTAGAAAATGTGGAATAGGTCTTGACAAACCGGCCAATTTATGGTATAATAAGAGCATCTTAAAAGGAAAGGAAAAATTAAGATGATAACTGACAAAAGATGGAAATCGACAATCGGAACCCTACGAACCTATCAAGGTGATATTGTTCACGTTGTAGAAGAAAGCGAATATTGGAACGAGGCAAAGGTTATCTTTACTAGTCCAAAAGAAAAACAGCCAACCTGCATTTTTACCGTTGGGTTGCCACGTTTGAAAAAACTTGGGAATTATTAAAGTTTGCTATTGACAAATGCCGATGTATATAGTAGAATAAGATTATTCAGAAAAGGAAAGAAAATGATGAAAGAATATAATCCACGAATCACCTGTGCTGACGGCTTTAATATCTCTGTTCAGGGTAGCTCATATAACTACGCTACTCCTCGTGAGGATAATCCGCCCAATGGATACACTCATGTTGAGTGTGGATTCCCTAGCACTACGCCCAAGACGGTAGAGCTTCGCAACTATGCAGAGCTGTGCGGTACTGATGATTATACTGACACCGTTTACGGATTCGTGCCGGTTGATGTAGTTCAGGCTGAGCTTGACGCTCACGGTGGAATTATTTCGGGGGCAATGCCATCATGAATGAAATAGAAGTTCTTAAATCAATGATGATTGATAATACAATAATTGCTCTGGTGCATAATCACCACTGTGAACATTACGAATTGCAGATAGATGGGATTCCTGTATTCAACTGTAAAGAGTACAGACAAGCCGAATATGAATATGATATGGAGAAATCATGAGGATGAGAAGATGCCACGCTATCCAAGTGGCTAGGGAAATGCAAAGGATAGAGAACGAAAAAAAACGGGCAGAGCTACCTGCTAAAAAAACATTCACACAAAAGTTGAGAGGGTTATTCAATGCCATACGCTAATTTACAATTTGCTGCTCTGATATTTAGCATTACTGTATTTATGATGAGTTGGGACTATGTTCCGCCGGTTGTTAAGTTTCTAACGAGGGTATCTAAATGAGTGATTTAATTGATGTTGTTATCGTGGGCGGTTGTATCGGAACAATCATGGCCGGATCGCTGTTCTGCCTGTGGGCTATGCTGGCCTTGTAACAGCTAAGCCAACCGGCTCGGCTGGGGGGTATGCTAGGGGGTCGCCCCGCGCGCCCCTCGTTGGGGGGGTATAGGAATTATTATGGTTTTTTTTATGGTTTTTACTAAAGAACCTATTGACATTTGGCCGATATATATTATAATGGAGGCATAACAAACAACGAACCTTTTAGGAAAAATCAAATGCATTTTG
>CALCTU010000152.1 GCA_937907045.1 uncultured Alphaproteobacteria bacterium | reverse complement strand
GATATCAAAGATACTTCATCTATTACTTTATGCCTTAAAAACCTTAACCAGCCCATTGACATACTCATTGCTAATGCAGGCATTTACGGACCACGTGGCAGCATTGACGACCACTACAAACAAGCGTGGCTTGAAACATTTGAAGTAAATGCGATTGCCCCTGTGTTACTAGCACATGCTGCACTGGATCATATACGGCGCGGACAAAATAAAAAAATCATTGCCATTACATCACGCATGGGAAGCATAGCGGATAACGACTCTGGCGGCTCATATGCATACCGTTCATCCAAGGCAGCGCTTAACGCCGCATATAAATCATTAGCAATTGATCTTAAAGATGAAGGCATTCATGTAAACGTTCTTCACCCTGGCTGGGTAAAAACAGACATGGGCGGACCAAACGGTTTACTCACCCCTCAACAAAGCATTAGTGGCATGATAAAACTAATAGACAAGCTAAATGCTTCACGTACTGGAAAATTTTATCATACAAATGGCGATGAACTTGAGTGGTAGCTCTAGAACATAACCTACAAGGTTTAACATTACCTAACAGGGATATTCAACGCCTCTATGAGTCGTGACCGAGTAATGGCCTGCCTCCACGAGGAAACCCGTAAACCAACTTCTTTATCGGCAGTAAAATCTTTTTTCATAGCATGGAGGTTTGCATATGCAGCGGCAAAATTACCTTGTTCTTCGGCTGCTTTATAGGTAACCGATTGCGATAATTGCTCATCTACCAACTTCACAAAATCTGGACCAAAAATATCCCTTATTTCTTGAGGCATACACTGCCATCTTTGCACTGCTTTATCGAGTGTTCTTGGCAATTCAAGCTGTGCCAATGTATGACTTAAACGCTCTACTTGCAGGCACCTATCTCCTGCATGCATACGCTCGCTGTTTAGCGTGACTGCATTGGCATTGGCATCGGCTTCATCTTTAACCACCGTAACATCACGGCTAAGACTATAGCGCACACCTGCAAGCAAAGCCGCAAACACAATCATCATATCAGCATCTGCACCTGCCATTCTTTCCTCAATTCTTACCATTGAGCTTTTATCATGGTCCATAGAATTCTTAGAAGAAACAATCTTTAAAGTTGATTGATTCTCACCTGTTTTGGCACTAGCAATAATAGAAGGCGCCCATGCACTGGTGCCAAAACGAGCAAATGCATCTGAATTTTGCGTAAATAATAAGGCTGCATTTTGCTGCATCATAAGGATGCCCTGTGCAATACAGTACGTTAACACCGTCACATTGCCACGAGGATCTGCGCTTAGAATTGTACCTTTTTCATCTAAAAAACTCAGTGATATTTGCACCGATGATGGTTCTTTTTTCTCAAATGGATAGGCTTTAAAATTAAAACTATGTACACCAAATTTTTCAGGGTGATTGATTAGCTCTTGTCTTATTGCTTCAGCTTTTTTAAGTACATCTAGTGGGTCTTCTCCAAATTTCATCCCAACAGAAAATTCATATTGACCTTTGCGATCGTGGTAATTTTCATGCCAAAATTTTTCTACACCAAACTGCTCCAACTGAACCTGAACTTGTTTGCAATCCAACTCGGTGATTGGATGGCCATGTTCATCAAGGGCATAGCACTCCACCTCCACACCAATGCGCAACATAATACCATATTGCTCTTTTATAAAACTAAGCGCTTTAGCTACAAAGTTTTCAGATTCATTACGTATTGAGGCGAGCTTGGGTGATACATACAAATGACGATCTACTGCACCGCGATGATTAACAGGCAAAATAATATATTGGCGCAAAGAGTCATCGGTTTTTTCTCCAACGTTAAATTTATTTGCATTAGCTATAGGTAAATCTAAACATGGTGTTTTTCCACCAGTCCCCAATCGAACCCCCTTAAACGCTAGCAAGCCTTTGCCTGAATCAGCAATATCCCACGCAAACTGTTCTAGAAATGGCAAAACAAGTGCATTGCTGGCTTCATCTTGACGTTCAAACGAATCAAATACTACATTACGTTTTTCATCTATTCTTACCAAAGACTGTGCCACAATCTCACCTGTATCTTTTTTTCTCCACACATAAAATCCTGAAGATCTTCCGGTCATGCCCCATTGTGCATATTTGCTACCGACTTTTCCTATTGACTGGCAACATTCGGTTATATCCCCTAAAACAAGACCTGTTGGATCACCTGCAGGTAATACAGTCATATAATAATCCGGATGTCCACAGTCGGCACCATCAACATACCTTGCAGGAATTAAGGTGGCGTCATCTGCGCGTTGCAATACATCCATTGCCTCGGTATACCGATCTTCAGGAATTGAATAATGCAATGCCAGCCCCAATAAACGCATCTCAGGATCTTGACTAACCAAACATACCTGGACCATAAACGCTTTTAATTCTTTACTTCGTGCAGGAAAAGGTTTGCCAAGCTTGTTGAGCTGATATTCTATCATTGGCGCATGAGTCATATAACGCCGCGCCGTAATACCATCTTTAAGTAAAATTCTTTTCCAACTCGCAGGCGTCCATAAACCATTTTTTGGAACCGAAAAATCACATGCTTTAGTAACCACCCTATGTTCGCCTTGTTGCATAAATTGCCCAAAGCACTTATTCACATAAGCGGCCACTTCTTCAATAGAGGCAAACATAACAGCAAGCTTATGGGCATCTCCTTGCACATTATCTCCTATACCTCCACCTGAAGTACCTTCAATACCTCTTGCAGTCTGCAAAATAGGAAGAAGTTGTTTATATAATTTAGGCTTAAACGAATATGGCGATAGTTTCTCACCAAGACCTTCAGGTGGCAATTTTCTGAACACATTTAACCACCGATACTCACCTTTTCCTAATATCTGCTCTTTTTGTGGAGCACTAAGCTTATCATTTGTCAGTACAAAACGCCATTGCTCGGGTAATAATGCTAAAGCAGTTTTTTGAGCTTCTTGATTTAAATGATTTATAACAAACATAACAGTAGCGGCAGTTAAATTTTTGCCTGAAGTTTCTTTCAAATACTCAAATTGAGAACGTGTCACCATCTGGCAGGCAAAATCAACCCCAGCCTTTTGTACCGCCAATTCATAAAGATACTTTACAAGTTCTAGATTCCCGCTACATACCACATCATCAAATACATTTGTCTCATCCAAGACTTCTATGCTTGAACCACCCAACTCCTCTAGTTTGGCTAGCAATGCTCTAACCTGATCTAGCTCTCCTTTGTAAAATAAATATCTAATTACTCTGTAGTTCCTATCTTGTATAAGCGACAAAGCAAATTTAGGTCCTGCAACATCCCGGGCCTTTTCTAACAAAAAAAGCATTTCCTTGGCCGATGAAGACATTTTATAAGAACTTGCTATTCCGTCTTTTTGCACCTGTATTTCTTGAGTTGACCAAAATTCATTCCATACAGTATTGCTCCAATTTTCTGAACGCTCACGCCCCATACCAAACATCTTTCTTTTTAGCCAAACCGGAAACTCATCTTCCAAATAGTCAGCATAACCCCATTTTTTGGCTAAATCAGTTACATAGTTTAGTAAGCACGGATCTTTATACATACACGCACCTTTAAATGCTTTACATACAAAGTCAAAATATGGAGCTCGCATACTCGGTTGCTTATCTCTTGCTTCTAGAGCAATTCTGTACTTCTCTAACACCTCAAAACTCAGTTTAACAACCTCTGGTCTTGACCCTATAGCTAAAGCGTCACCATGTTCAATAAAAGTTAGCCACACTACATGCAGCAGGTCAACGGAACGAGAATATTCATCACCTTCAATTGGTGTTGTACCAGTAATCACACTCATCACCGCAAACACTGCTTCACGCCGTTTATTTTGAATTGCCCTAAAAAACGTATCCAAATCAAGCAAGTCATCAAGTGCCTTCATATAAGGACGATTCACCGCATCGTGTGCTTGGTGTTTGTACTTTAAATCCTCAAGATACTGTACCACAAACTCTGCATTACCTTTCTCGAGTGCCTCTTGAAATGCATGTCTGGCAAAATAGTTCCATTCACAATATTGCGAAACCACAGGGTATGTTTTTGAGTAACTTCTTATATAATCCGCTCTCCTTGCTTGTTCACACCAAGCAGCCATTGCTTGTGGCCTTTGTTCTTCTGTAATGGTTTCAACCCAAGCTTTTAATGCACGGCCTAAACCTTTTTCAATCATAATAGAAGGAAGACTTTTGAGGAATTCTGGATCATCTTCAAACAATTTCTGCGCTCTTGTTGTAAGCTCAGGCCTGTAGTCCAACAATTGCGCAAGAAAAGGTTTCGCACAACGAATTTCTTTATCAGAGAATATTTCAACTCCGCTGGCTAGTTTTTGGATGATATTAAAATACATATTCTCGTTAGAATTTAGTTGTTATTTTGCACATTAAAACAATATACATTCAATATTACATATACTGAAACCATCTAAAGTCAATAACTTCGAGATAAACAACTTGACTTACACGTTAGAAAAACGTGTAGCTTCTTTCATGAAAGGTACATTCAAAAGCTTTTAACCCGTACACCTAAAACCTTTTGGACAACCAAATAGCCAGCTTACTGCCAGCTCGCACTGCTTGATATAAAAAATCATAGCCTGGAGTTTTTTCAGCATCATGTTCTAAACCAATATCTCTGTGCTCTAACTCTTCTTGGCGGAATTGTTCAATTTTTTTTGCAAGTTCTGGGTCTGCATCCGGAATTTGCTCAAGCTCTTGTAATTGCTCCTGATAGTGCTCATCAATGGTTTCTTCAATTGCAACAGTACATGCCATTGCTGCTTTTTTACCCATCAGTGCGGTGCCGGCCCCAAGAGCAAAGCCGGCCACGTGCCATATGGGCTGAAAAATAGTGGGCCTAATGTGACGCTTAGAAACCTGCTGATTGAAAAATGCCAGATGCTCTGCTTCTTGATCTGCCATGTGCTTAAGCGTATCAATACACGCATCATTTTTAAGCACAGCCATTTG